>NZ_JBIXLN010000021.1:0-84831 GCF_045798555.1 Paeniglutamicibacter sp. MACA_103
CTCCTCCGGGACGTCCCCGGTGCCCTGCTCGAGGGTGCCCTGGATGCCGGCGAGCAGCCTGGCGGTGGTGCGGGGGTCCTCGCGGCGCACGGATTCGGCGACCCGCTCCTCGAGCGTCCCGGCCAGCACGGCGGGGTCGGGGTGCCGGTCCAGGTGCGGGGCGAGCTTGTCGAGCTTGCGGGCCGCGGCACCGATCTGGCCGGGGTCGGCGGTGCCGTTGGCCAGGTCGCCGGCCAGGACGGGGAAGCGCGCGGGGACGGGTTGGCCGTGTTGGTCGGTGCCGGGCAGCAGCAGGGCGATGGTGCGGACGCGTTCGCGGGCCTCGAAGTAGCCGATGTGCAGGAAGCCGGCGAGGAATTCGGTGGTGTCCTTGAAGACGGGCCGTCCGGCGGGGACGGTGCGGGGGTCCGGGGGCAGGGCCGCGGCGCCGGCGAGGTAGGGGCCCGGGTCGGCGTGGAGGGCGGCGAGGGCGTCGAAGGTGGCCTCGGGCAGTTCGTGGGCCAGGGTGCGGCGGGCGGTGTCGGCGGCCAGCAGCCGGGCGTGGGCGGCGGTGCGGTGCGCGTCCTCGGCGGCCCGGGCGAACAGGGCCGCGGCGGTGGGGGAGGTGGTGCGGGCGACGCGGCGGGCCAGGTCGCGGGCGAGGCGCTGGGCCTCGAGCAGGGCGCGCAGTTCATCGTCCGGCGACACGGGGTGTCCCGGGGTGCCGCGGGTGCCCGCGGAAAGTTCGATGAACCGGTCGGTTTCCATGTCCACCAGCATGCGCCGACGCGAAGGGGAATGGGGAAGTGCGCGGGGAACTGTGGATAACGCTGAAATTGGGTTTGGGGCGGCCGCGGGCCACGACGTGGAATCCGGCAAGTGGCTGCCGAGCGAGATGGCACGGCGCTATGCGTGCCCGGGTTTCGCGATCACGCCCGGCGCCGTAGATGCCGGTCCGGGCAAGTCATCGGCTCGATGAAATGCCCGCCGCGCAAATCCGGCAGCAGCCGGGGCCGCGGTCTAGGCCGTGACGGAGTCCGCGGGCCACAGCCCGGCGGCCCCGTCGCCGGGCTCGACCATCTCTGTTTCGGTGTGGAAGATCCTCAGCCCGCGGGCTTCATAGTTGGCGATGGCGGCCGGTCCATCCAGCGAACAGGTGTGCACCCAGACCCGGCTCACCGGTGGAAAGCCCTCGAACCGGGAGTCAAGGTCCCATGCCCGGGAAATGCCCTCCGTCAGCAGGGCGCCGCCCAAGCCCCGTCCGATGCACTGCGGGAACAGGCCGAAGTACATGATTTCAACCTCGGTACCGGAATCCTGGACGCGTCCGGCCAATTCGACGTAGCCGCCGGGCGCCCCATCGACGTAGAGCACGTGGGTCTCGACCCCCGGCGTCCGCACCAGGGATTCCCACTCCGTGCGGGTCAGGGAGAGCCGGTCGGACCAATTCCAGCCGCTGCCCACGCCCCGGTACAGGAACTTGCTGAACTCCGGGGTGATCTCCGCGACCCGCTCGATGCGGGCTCCGGCCGGCAAGGGACGGGAAGAAGGGAGAATCCCCTCGGGAGAGAGCTGCTGCAGGTGGGTGGTGGTGACCTCGATCATGGATTCCATCATAGGCACAGGACCGAACCCGTTTTCCCCGGATCGATAGACTGTGGGACGTGACTTCCATCGAAAACTTTTCCCAGGTCCCCGATGCCCCGCGCAGCGACGACGCCCGGCTGCTTGAACTCCTTGCCGGGGATTTGCGGCGTGCGGAATATGCCCACGAAGCGATCACGAAGTTCCTGGGGGACAGCGCGCACGAGGCGCTCATGCGCGACCAGCTCATCCCCGCGCTGCGCCGCATCGCCGCCCAACCCGAGCCAACCGCGCTGGGTACCGTCCTCGGGATGTTCATGCTGGGCACCGATGTCGGGGACGACGAGCTTGCCGCCGCTTTCCCCGCCACCGGGATCGAGGGGTTGCGCGCGCTGGGCCTGATCGAGGACGTCGACGGAAGCCGGAACCACCGGGCCCGGATCGACCTGCGTCCGCACGCCTCGGATGCCGACGCCGAGATCTGGGTGGCGAGCGACCTGGGTGCCCACCAGCGCCCCGGCGTGCTGCGCCACGACCACGTGCTGGGAATCGGCCAGGCTTCCCTGACCCTTGCCCAGACCACCGTCCGCCCGCAGGTCGAGAACGCCCTGGATTTGGGAACCGGCTGCGGGATCCAGGCCTTCCACCTGCTCTCCCACGCCCGACGGGTGGTGGCCACCGACATCTCCGCCCGCGCTCTGGGCTTCACCCGCTTCAACCTGCTGCTGAACCACCAGGCCCTGGACATCGACCCGGGGAACCTTTCCGCCCGCGTCGACCTGCGCCTGGGCTCCCTGCTCGAGCCCGTGGCCGGGGAGCACTTTGACCTCGTGGTTTCCAACCCGCCCTTCGTCATCACCCCGCGCACCGCCGGCCAGGACGATTCCGAGCGCTTCACCTACCGCGACGGCGGGATGCCCGGGGATTCCCTGGTGGCCACCCTCGTGCGCACCTTGCCCGGGATCCTGAATCCCGGCGGCACCGCGCAAATGCTCGCCAACTGGGAGATCACCGCCTCCGCGAGCCCGGAGGAGGAACCCGAATGGAGCGCCGGTCCGCGCTCCTGGCTCACCGGGGACACCGAGGCCTGGTTCATCCAGCGCGAGGTCGTGAGCCCCACCGGCTACGCCGAAACGTGGCTGCGCGATGCCTCGCAGGGTCGCGACCCGGAGTCCTTCGCCGCGCAGTATGGTGCCTACCTCGATGACTTCGCCTCACGCAACGTCGCCGCCATCGGCTTCGGCATGGTGTGGCTGCGGCGGCCCGCCGCGGAGCACGCAGGCATGGGCCGGCTCTTCGAGTCCATCAGCTACCCCATCGAACAGCCCATCGGCCCGTACCTTGCCCGGGACGTCGCGGTGGCCGACGACCTGGCTGCGACGGAGGTGGGCGGGCTGCACCTGGTCGTGGGCGAGGACGTCACCGAGGAACGCCACCAGCGCCCCGGCGCCGAGCACCCCGGGGTGATCTTGTTACGCCAGGGAGCGGGTTTGCGGCGAACCGAAATATTGGACACCGCCCTGGCCGGATTCGTGTCGGCATGCGACGGCGATTTGAGCGTATCGTCCCTAGTCGGTGCCTTGGAGTCGCTGGTCGGCGACGGCGATCCGGAGTTTTCTTCCCGGCTTCACGAAGGGGTTGTCCGGCTAATTAAGCGTGGCTTCCTTTTGGAGATGCGAAACAACCGCTAAAGTTTTTTCATATGAGCCAGAACACTTCCACGGGACCAAGTGCCACCAGCAGTGGCCTGTCTCCGATGCCCGTCACCTCGGTGTCTATCAGCGACCCGCAAGCCATTCGCGCGCTCGCCCACGAGGCGCGCCTGACGGTCCTCGAGGAACTCTTTGCCTCGCAGTCCACGCGCACGGCCACCGAGCTGGCCACGCGCTGCGACCTGACGCCCAGCGCGATGAGCTACCACCTGCGCGCCCTGGAAAAGTACGGCTACGTGGTCCGCGCGGCCAGCGAGGGCGACGGACGCGAACGCCGGTGGAAGGCCGCCGGCGGCCAGCTCGTGCTGGGCTCGCTTTCGGATTCCACCAGTGCGAAGAACGCCTACCTGAACGTGCAGCTCAACGCCTTCCGCGACAGGCTCTCGGCGGAAATCGCGCGCCGTGACAAAGAACGCAAGGAGGGCAAGGAGCCCGAGCCGGACAGGGCACCGGTGCTGACCACGGGGGTGGTGTTCCTCTCCGAGGTCCAACGCAAGGAATTCATCGCCAAGGTCTACGGACTGCTCTATGAGTACGAGGCGCTGGCCGAACCCGAGCAGCGCGGTGTCGACGGGGAACGGCTCTACTACATGCTTTCCTTCCTGCCTGAAATCCGTGGGGAGCAGGCTCGCTGAGGCACTGCGGCTGAGAGCGGAAAAATGCGTCTTGGGGTCGCTGCTTGCCTTGGCGCTTAAAAATACGGCTAACCTAGAGCAGGGAATGTGCTGTGCGCCCACTTTGGTGCACCACTGGTTGCTAATAGGAGTGCTGTGCCCGCCAAGGCCAAGGAAAAGACCGGAATGAAACTCGTGATCGTGGAGTCCCCGGCGAAAAGCAAGTCGATTGCCAAGTATCTGGGCGAGGGCTTTGAAGTCGACGCCTCGGTGGGGCATATCCGCGATTTGGCGCAACCCGCCGATCTTCCGGCGGAAATGAAGAAGGGTCCCTACGGCAAGTTCGCCGTGGACGTCGAGAACGACTTCGACCCCTATTACGTGGTGTACCCGGACAAGAAGAAGCGGGTGGCAGAACTCAAGGCCAAGCTCAAGGGCGCCGACGCGCTCTATCTCGCAACCGATGCGGACCGCGAAGGCGAAGCCATCGCGTGGCACCTGCTCGAGGTGCTCAAGCCCAAGGTCCCGGTCTACCGCATGGCCTTCACGGAGATCACCCAAGAGGGCATCAACCGTGCCATGGAGAACATCCGCGAGCTGGACACCGACCTGGTCAACGCCCAGGAAACCCGCCGCGTGCTCGACCGCCTCTACGGCTACGAGATCTCCCCGGTGCTCTGGCGCAAGGTGGCTCGCGGCCTGTCCGCCGGACGCGTGCAGTCCGTGGCAACCCGCCTGGTCGTCGAGCGCGAACGCGAACGCATGGCCTTCCGCACCGCCTCCTACTGGGACTTGACCGGCACCTTCGCCACCGCCGCCGGCGAGTCCTTCGGCGCCAAGCTCTCCTCGGTCGACGGGGCACGCGTTGCCACGGGCCGCGACTTCACCGACCGCGGCGAACTGAAGACCCCCAAGTCCGGTTCCGTCGCGCACCTGGACGAAAGCAAGGCCGCGGCCCTGGCCCAGGGCCTGGAAAACGCGGACTTCGCCGTCACCTCGGTCGACGAGAAGCCCTACACCCGCCGCCCGGCCGCGCCGTTCACCACCTCGACGCTGCAGCAGGAAGCAAGCCGCAAGCTGCGCTGGAGCTCGAAGTCCACCATGCAGGTCGCCCAGCGCCTGTATGAAAATGGCTACATCACCTACATGCGTACCGACTCGGTGTTCCTCTCCAACGAGGCCGTGAACGCCGCCCGCAAGCAGGCCGCCGAACTCTACGGCGCCGACTCGGTGCCCGCGAAGATGCGCGTCTACAAGGGCAAGAGCGAGAACGCGCAGGAGGCCCACGAGGCCATCCGCCCCGCCGGCGACTCCTTCCGCCGCCCGGCCACGGTCCGCGCGCAGCTCTCGGCCGACGAATTCAAGCTCTACGAGCTGATCTGGAAGCGCACCGTCGCCTCGCAGATGGCCGACGCCAAGGGCTTCACCGCGACCATCAAGCTCGCCGGCGAGTCCACCACCGGGCAGGTCGCCGAGTTCTCCGCCTCCGGCACCGTGATCACCTTCCGCGGCTTCATGGCCGCCTACGAGGAGGGCCGCGACGCCGCCCGCGAAGCAGAAGCCGCGGAGGCCGCCGAGGAGGCACGGCTGCCCCAGCTGAAGGTCTCCGACCCGCTGGCCGGCACCGGCATCGACGCGATTTCGCACACCACGAGCCCTCCGGCCCGCTACACCGAGGCCTCGATCGTCGCCGAGCTGGAGGCCCGCGAGATCGGGCGCCCCTCGACCTTCGCCCCGACCATCTCCACCATCATGGACCGCGGCTACGTCACCAAGCGCGGCGGGGCCTTGGTGCCCAGCTGGATCGCGTTCTCCGTGGTGCGCCTGCTGGAAGAGCACTTCGGCAAGTACGTGGACTACGACTTCACCGCACGCCTGGAGGACGACCTCGACGAGATCGCCCACGGCCAGAAGGGCCGCACCGCCTGGCTCAAGGACTTCTACTTCGGCTCCAAGGAACGCGGCGAGGCCGGCCTGGAATCGGTGGTCAACAACCTGGGCGACATCGACGCCCGTGCCATCAACTCCATCGACATCGCTCCGGGCATCGTGCTGCGCGTGGGCAAGTTCGGCCCGTACCTTGAAAAGCCGTTGCCGGCCGATGCCCCGGAGGGCACCGACCCGCAGCGCGCCAACGTGCCCGAGGACCTGGCCCCGGACGAGCTCACCGCCGAGAAGGCCATCGAGCTCATGGAACACCAGGGCCCGAGCGAGAACGTGTTGGGGGTGGACCCGGAGACCGGGCGCACCATCGTGGCCAAGGACGGGCGCTACGGCGCCTACGTCACCGAGGTCATCGTGGAGCCCACGGCCGAGGAACTGGCCGCCATGCCCGTGGAGTACTACAAGAACGGCAAGCCCAAGCCGCCGAAGAAACCGGTCAAGGCCAAGCCGCGCACCGGTTCGCTGTTCAAGTCGATGACCGTGGAATCCGTCACGCTCGAGGAGGCCCTGCGGCTGATCTCGCTGCCGCGCGTGCTCGGCGTGGACGCCGAGGGTACGGAGATCACGGTGCAGAACGGCCGCTTCGGGCCCTACCTGAAGAAGGGCACCGACTCGCGCTCCATCGGCTCCGAGGATGAGATCTTCACGATCACCCTCGAGGAGGCGCTGGAAATCTACTCGCAGCCCAAGCAGCGCGGCGCCCGTGCCGCGGTGCCGCCGCTGGCCGAGTTCGGCCCGGACCCGGTCTCGGAGAAGAACATCGTGGTCAAGGAGGGACGCTTCGGTGCCTACATCACCGATGGCGTCACCAACATCACCATCCCGCGCGACACCACGCTGGAGGAGCTGACCCGCGAGAAGGCCATCGAGCTGCTCGCGGACAAGCGCGCCCGCGGACCGGTCAAGCGCAAGACCGCGGCCAAGGCCCCGGCCAAGAAGGCGCCCGCCAAGAAGGCACCGGCCAAAAAGCCGGCGGCCAAGAAGACCGGCAACTAGCCGCACGCGGCAGGAAGCCACACACATGAGGATGACACCATGAGGCTGGGCGTACTGGATATCGGGTCGAACACGGTCCACCTGTTGCTGGTCGACGCATATCCGGGCGCCCGCCCGGTGCCCTTCGCCTCGCACAAGCGGGCGCTCTCGCTTGTGGCATACCTCGACGAGCACGGGGCCATCAACGAGGCCGGGCAGGCCGAGCTGCTGGACTTCGTGCACGAGGCCGCGCAGTTCGCGATCAACCACCACGCGGAGGACCTGTTGGCCTTCTGCACCTCGGCCATCCGCGAATCGGCCAACGGCGAGGAGGTCCTCGCGAGGGTCGTGGCCGAGACCGGCGTGAGGCTCACCGAGCTGACCGGTGAGCAGGAGGCCGGGATGACCTACTACGCGGTGCGCCGCTGGTTCGGCTGGAGTTCGGATCGGATCCTGAACCTGGACATGGGCGGCGGCTCCTTCGAGCTGGCCATGGGCCAGGACGAGTTCCCCACCACCGCGCACTCGGTGCCGCTGGGTGCCGGGCGGCTGACCCGCGAGTGGCTGCCGGAGGACCCGCCCTCGATCAAGCAGGTCAAGGCGCTGCGCCACCACGTGCGCGAGGTGCTCGCCGAGCCGGTGGCCGAGCTGGGCGGGTTCGGGCGGCCCACCGTGGTCACCGGCACCTCCAAGACCTTCCGCTCGCTGGCGCGGATCACCGGGGCGGCCCCGTCCGCCGAGGGACCCTACGTCAAGCGGGTGCTGCGCGCCGAGTCGCTCAAGCTCTGGACCAACCGGCTCACCGCGATGAACTGGGAGGAGCGCGCCGAGCTGCCGGGGGTCTCGGCCATCCGCGCCCCGCAGCTGCTGGCCGGCGCCATCGTCGCCCTGGAGGCCATGAGCGCGCTGAAGGTCAAGAGCCTGCGAATTTGCCCGTGGGCGCTGCGCGAGGGTTTGATGCTGCGCCGCTTTGATCACGTCCTTTTTGACTCCACGGTGCCGCTCAGTAGTAGCGTGGGTGTCGGAGAGGTCGCCCTGGGCAGGTCCTCGGTAATGTCGATGTCCCAGGGCAGCAACGTTCTGTAAGGAAAAGACAAGGGGCACGTTCCATGGTCGAGTCAGGCAACAACAACAACGCCCCCATTCCCGTGGCGCTCTCCAGCGCCTCGGTCTATCCGCTGAACGTCCACGACGCCTTCGCCGTGTCCCATGACTTGGGCTACGACGGGGTGGAGGTGCTGGTCACCGGCAACCAGATCTCCCAGGACGCCCGGGCCCTGAACCGGCTGGCCGAGCGCTACGAACAGCCCGTGATGGCCATCCACGCGCCCACGCTGCTGCTGACCCAGCAGGTCTGGGGCACCGCCTGGAACAAGATCGAGTCCGCCGCCGCCATGGCCGTTGAGGTCGGCTGCGACGTCGTGGTGGCCCACCCGCCCTTCCGCTGGCAGGGCACCTATGCCACCGAGTTCGCCACCGGCATCCGCCGCATCATGGAGGAGTACGGGGTGAAGATCGCGGTGGAGAACATGTACCCGTGGCGTGCCCGGGGACGCGAGGCCAAGATGTACCTGCCGCACTGGAACCCGGTCCCCGAACCCTACGAGTTCGTCACCTGGGACTTCTCGCATTCGGCGATCGCCGACATGGACTCCGCGGTGGCCTTCCGCGACCTGGGGCAGCGGCTGACCCACGTGCACCTGTGCGACGGGATGAACAACGGCAAGGACGAGCACCTGGTGCCCGGGCGCGGCACCCAGCCGGTGATCGAGGCCATCGAATACCTGCGGGACTCGGCCTGGGACGGCGTGGTGGCGGTGGAGGTCTCCACGCGCAAGGCCAAGGGCGCCGGGGAGCGTGAGGCCTGGCTGGGCGAGACCCTCGAATTCGCCCGCCGCTACCTGGCCCCGGTCACCGAGTCCGCGGACTCCGGGCGCTACTCGATCTAGCCGCACCGCGCGCACGTGCGGCCCGCGTCACCGCGGGCCGTGGAACAATGGGCACATGACTTCAGTGCTTTCGACTTCAGCCCTTGCCGCGAACAAACTTGCCTTCCTGGGCACCGGTTCCATGAACGGGGCGGTGCTGCGCGGCATCATCGCCACCGGCTACGACCCGGCGGCAATCGTGGCAACCCTGCGCAGCGACGCGAAGGCACAGGCCCTGCGCGCTGAAACCGGGGTCACGGTGCTCATCGGGGCCCAGGACCCCCAGTCCAACGCCAAGGCCGTGAAGGACGCGGACATCGTCTTCCTGGGCGTCAAGCCCGTGGGCATCGCCGCGCTGTGCGACGAGATCAGGGACGCGCTGAAGCCCACCGCCGTGGTGGTCTCGGTGGCCGCCGCCATCACCATCGACATGATCGCCGCGCACCTTTCCCCAGGCCAGCCCGTGGTTCGCTCCATGCCCAACACGCCGCTGCAGGTGGGCCTCGGCGCGGTGGGGCTCAGTGCCGGGCCGACGGTCTCCGAGGCGGCGCTGGCCACCGTCGTGGACCTGTTCGCCGGCTCCGGCGTGGTGCACGTGGTCCCCGAGTCCCAGCAGGACGCGGTCTCGGCCATCAGCGGCTCCGGACCGGCCTACGCGTTCTACCTGGCCGAGGCCATGGCCGCCGCCGGCGTCAAGCTGGGCCTGGACCCGGCGCTGGCCACCGACCTGGCCCGCGCCACCGTCGCCGGGGCCGGGAAGATGCTGGCGGAACCGCAGGCGGACCCCTCCGCCCTGCGCCAGGGCGTGTCCAGCCCCAACGGCACCACCGTTCAGGCCCTGGCCGTCTTCGAGGCGGAAGACCTGCCGGGCATCGTCGCCCGGGGCGCGGCCGCCGCGGCCGCACGCGCCGCGGAGATCACCGGGGAGCTGGCCTAGCAAACAGAAAAGTTCCCCCGCCACCGGGTTCGCACAACGGTGGCGGGGGAACTCTTTTGTCTTCCGGGCGGCTTAGGGCCGGGCGGCGAAGCGCTCGAGCAAATCCACGTGCCCGGAGACGATCAGCACGTCGCGGCGGGTGACCTTGGTGTCGGGCTGGGCGTAGGTGAAGTCCTCGCCGGGGGACTTCACGCCCACCACGGTGATCCCGTACTTGGAACGGACCTGGGACTCGGCCAGGGTGAAGCCCTGGGTCTCCTTGGGCGGGTACATCTTCACGATGGCGAACCCGTCGTCGAACTCGATGAAGTCCAGCATCCGACCGCCGACCAGGTGGGCGGCGCGGACCCCGGCATCGGCCTCCGGGTAGATCACGTGGTTGGCGCCGATGCGGGTGAGGATCTTGCCGTGCGAGGGAGTGATGGCCTTGACCCACAGGTGCTCGATCCCCAGGTCCACCAGGTTCACGGTGATCAGCACGGAGGACTCGATCGAGGTGCCCACGCCCACCACCGCGGAGGTGAACTCCTGGGCGCCGAGCTGGCGCAGCGCATCGATGTTGGTGGCGTCGGCCTCCACCACGTGGGTGAGGACCGAGGCCCATTTCTGCACGAGTTCCTGGTTGCGTTCGATGGCCAGGACCTCGCGGCCCTGCTTGACCAGTTGCTCGGCCACGGAGGCGCCGAAGCGCCCCAGCCCGATGACCAGCACCGCGGCGTTGTGGTCGGTGTTCTTCTCAGCCAATGATCGGCCTCTCTTCGGGGAAGTGGTAGAGCTGGTTGCGCTGGCGCAGGGTCAGCGCAGCCGCAAGGGTAATCGTACCGATCCGGCCGGCAAACATCAGCGCCGAGAGCACGTACTTGCCCGCCGGCGGCAATTCGGCCGACAGGTTGGTGCTCAGCCCCACGGTCGCGAAGGCGGAGATCGACTCGAAGAGCGCCCGGGAGAGCGAGGTCCCGCTGATCACCAGCAGCGAGGCCGTCGCCAGCATCACCAGCGTGGCTCCCAGCACGATGACCGAGATGGCCACGCGCATGGTGCCCTCCGGGATGCGGCGGCCGAAGGCGCGCACGTCGGTGTCGCCGCGGGCCTCGGCGAAGATCGCCAGGAACATCACCGCGATGGTGGTGACCTTGATGCCGCCGGCCGTGGAGGCCGAGCCGCCGCCGGCGAACATCAGCGCGTTGGACAGCAGCATCGTCACCTGGCCCATTT
The DNA here is from genome assembly GCF_045798555.1 of Paeniglutamicibacter sp. MACA_103. Lineage (NCBI taxonomy): Bacteria > Bacillati > Actinomycetota > Actinomycetes > Micrococcales > Micrococcaceae > Paeniglutamicibacter > Paeniglutamicibacter sp. MACA_103. Next base: position 10,889 of record NZ_JBIXLN010000021.1, read on the forward strand.
CCCCCTGCTCCACCAGGTTGAAGCCACCCGAGCGGGTCATCACCGAGGCGAAGACCGAGTGGATGACCTTGTCGCCGTTGGACATGTAGCCGATGGTGTCGGGGTTGGACCATTCGGCCGCGGCCCAGAGCAGGGTGCCGACCACCAGCAGCATCGAGGTGACCAGCAGGGTGAGCTTGGCGTGCAGCGTCCACCTCCTGGCGTTGAAGCGGTGTGCCAGCAGCACCATCAGCACGGGGAAGCCCAGCGAACCCAGGAAGACCCCGAGCATCAGCGGCACCAGGATCCACAGGTCGGTCTCGTAGGGGACCAACCCGTCGGAGTGCGGGGTGAACCCGGCGTTGTTGAAGGAGGAGATCGAATAGAAGATCCCGTGCCACACGGCCTCGTTCACCGGTTCGCCCAGGATCAAAAAGCGCGGGACCAACATCAGGGCCAGGGCGATCTCGATGGCGACCGAGGTGGTGATCACGATGCGCAGCAGCGAACCGACCTCGCCGAGCGTGGAGGCGGCGGAGGTGTTCATGGAGTTCTGCGCCATCAGCTTGCCGCGCACGCCCAGGCGCTTGGACACGGCCAGGGACAGCACCGAGGCCAGGGTCAGGATGCCCAGGCCGCCGACGAACACCGCGATGATGATCACCAGCTGCCCGAAGAAGGACCAGTGGGTGGCGGTGGAGACGACGGTCAGGCCGGTGACGCACACCGCGGAGACCGCGGTGAACAGGGCGTCGTAAAAGGGGGTGAACTCCCCGCTGGCCGAGGACGGCGGCAGCGCCAGCACCGAGGTGAACAGCGAGATCACCAGGGCAAAGCTGAACAGGGCCAGGCGCGCGGGGGAGCGGACGGTGAAGTCGGAGACGATTCGGCGCCACTGCCCCAGGCGCGAGCGCCAGCGGGCCGGCGCGCCCGACTCGGTGACCGGCCGTCGTGCTGGTTCGGAAAAGGGAGGCATTCCCATGTGATCTGCTCGGCTCCAAGACGTGGAAAACTTCGGTGCGGAAGCGCTGCCCCGCAAGATCCCACAATAAACCATGGCGCAGCGGGATCGGCCGGTGGCCCGCCGACTCGCTGGCCCCTCCCGCGCCGGGTGCCGGGGCACTGGGTTGGCGGAGGTCACACGAGTGTCTTGGCGCACACCGGTGGTGCAGATCGCGTAGCCTGAATGGGTGTTTGCCGTAAATGAGCCGCTGCCCCCGACCCAGGTGATCTGGAGCGAGCAGATGATGCAGTACCGCTTCAGCGAGACCCATCCGATGCACCCGCTCCGGCTGGAGCTCACCGCCCGGCTCTGTACGGACCTGGGCCTCTTCGGGCGCTCCAACGTCACCCTGGCCGCCCCGCCGGTGGCCACCGACGCGGAACTGGCCGCGGTGCACGATCCGGCCTACATCGCCGCCGTCCACGAGGTCAGCGCCAACCCGCAGGTTCCCAACGAGGCCCGCGGTCTTGGCACCGAGGACAACCCGGCCTACGCGGGGATCCACGAGGCCAGCGCCCGGCTGGCCGGGGGTTCGCTGCTGGCCGCCGAGGCCATACTGGGCGAGAGGGCCCTGCACGTGGTCAACTTCGGCGGCGGCATGCACCACGCCTCCGCGTCCAAGGCGAGCGGCTTCTGCATCTACAACGACGCGGCCCTGGCGATCCGGCGATTGCTCGACGGCGGCGTGCAGAAGGTCCTGTACATCGACGTGGACGCCCACCACGGCGACGGCACGCAGTCCATTTTCTGGGACGACCCGCGGGTCATGACCATCTCCATCCACGAAACGGGCATGTCGCTGTTCCCCGGCACCGGATTCGCCAACGAGATCGGTGGACCCAACGCGCAGGGCACCGCGGTGAACATCGCCGTCCCCCCGCGCACCGGCGACGCGGCCTGGCTGCGCGCCTTCCACGCGGTGGTCCCGCAGCTGGCGGCGGCCTTCGAACCGGAGGTGATCGTCTCCCAGCACGGCTGCGACGGGCACCGCGACGACGACCTGTCCAACCTGCGCTTGACCGTCGACGCGCAGCGGCAGAACGCGCTGGACATCGCCGAGCTGGCGGCCAGGCTCTGCGGCGGGCGCTGGATCTCCACGGGCGGGGGCGGCTACAACACCGCCTCGGTGGTGCCGCGGGCCTGGAGCCACCTGGTGGCGGTCGCCTCGGGCAAGCCGGTACCGCTGGCCACCCCCGTGCCGCGCAGCTGGCGCGACTACGTGCTCGGGCGCTACGGGATCCGCACCCCCGAATCCATGGGCGACAACGCCGAATTGTGGTGGCGCAGCTGGGAGGTCGGCTACGACCCCGCGGATCCGGTGGACCGCACCGTGATGGCCACCCGCAAGGAGATCTTCCCGCTGTTCGGGCTGGACCCCTGGTTCGATTAGGTCGCCCAAAGATGCCATTGCACGTATATGCGGATAGGGTTATGCGGTGGCTCATGATGATATCTTTTCCGCCCTGGCCGACCCCACCCGACGCAGGTTGCTCGATTCCCTGCGCGAGGAGTCGCGCTCGGTCGGTTCCCTGGTCGAGGCCCTGGGCGTTTCCCAGCCGACCGTTTCCAAGCATCTGAAGGTCCTGCGCGAGGCCGGCATGGTCTCGATGCGCGCCGACGGGCAACGCCGCTACTACGCCCTGGAATCCGGGACGTTCCTTGACCTGCAGGCCTGGTTGCACGGCTTCGTGCCCCCGGCACCCGTCCTGGGCCTGGTCCCGGAGGGCCATGTCGAAGCCCAGCTGGCATCGCAGGAGGCGGCCAGCCAGGCAACGGTGGCCGCCGCGCAATTGGGCCGGACCGTGGGCCGCGGACTGGAACAGGTCACCGGCCGTGCCCACGATTTCCTGGACCGCCTGCCCAAGCCGAAATTCGGCAGGAAGCGCTAGCCTTCAGCACCGCTCCGCGGCCGGAAATGTCGGCGCGAAAGCATACACGGGAGCTCAAAAAATTACGCGGGCGTGCCCGGTTGATGACGCCCGGTTGTGCCGACCGGGCGCGGCCGTGGCATCCTCGACGTCTGGGGCAGCGTCGCCAGACATGGCGGCAGCGTGCCCTCGTGCCTGCCCCAAGTGATGAGGAGATAAGACTTGGACCAGCATCTAGCGACCATTCGCGACGAAGTGTTCCGTCGCAACCCCGGTGAAGCAGAATTCCACCAGGCGGTGACCGAGGTATTCGAAAGCCTCGAAGCGGTCTCGCGCAAGCATCCTGAATATGCCGAAGCTGCGATCCTGCAGCGCATGTGTGAGCCCGAACGCCAGATCATCTTCCGCGTGCCGTGGATGGATGACGAAGGCCGGGTACAGATCAACCGCGGTTTCCGCGTTGAATTCAACTCCGCCCTGGGCCCGTTCAAGGGTGGACTGCGCTTCCACCCCTCGGTGTACCTGGGCATCGTCAAGTTCCTGGGCTTCGAGCAGATCTTCAAGAACTCGCTCACCGGCATGCCCATCGGCGGCGGCAAGGGCGGCTCGGACTTCGATCCGCGCGGCAAGTCCGACGCCGAGGTCATGCGCTTCTGCCAGTCGTTCATGACCGAGCTCTACCGCCACATCGGCGAGTACACCGACGTACCCGCCGGTGACATCGGTGTGGGCGGGCGCGAAATCGGCTACCTGTTCGGCCAGTACAAGCGCATCACCAATCGCTACGAGTCCGGCGTGCTCACCGGCAAGGGCATCAGCTGGGGCGGATCCCTGGTTCGCCCGGAGGCCACCGGCTACGGCGCGGTGATCTTCACCGACGAAATGCTTAAGACCCGCGGCGCCAGCTTCGACGGCCAGCGCGTCTCGGTCTCGGGCTCGGGCAACGTGGCCATCAACGCCATCGAAAAGGCCCAGGCGCTCGGCGCCCGCGTCGTGACCGCCTCGGATTCCTCCGGGTACATCGTTGACGAACGCGGCATCGACGTCGAATTGCTTCGCCAGATCAAGGAAGTCGAGCGCGGGCGCATCAGCGAGTACGCCGAGCGTGCCAAGTCCAAGAAGGTGCACTACGTCGAGGGCGGCAACGTCTGGGACGTCGATGCCACCGTGGCGCTGCCGTGTGCCACCCAGAACGAGCTGGACGCCAAGGACGCCACGAAGCTGATCGCCTCGGGCGTCGTCGCCGTGGCCGAGGGCGCCAACATGCCTTGCACCGCCGCGGCAACCTCGCTGTTCCAGGACGCAGGGGTGCTCTTTGCCCCGGGCAAGGCCGCCAACGCCGGCGGCGTGGCCACCTCCGCGCTGGAAATGCAGCAGAACGCCAGCCGCGACTCGTGGAGCTTCGCCCACACCGAGGAGCGCCTGACCGAGATCATGGTCGGCATCCACGACCGCTGCGCCTCCACCGCCGACGAATACGGCGTACCGGGCAACTACGTGGCGGGCGCCAACATCGCCGGCTTCGTGAAGGTCGCCGACGCCATGCTGGCCCAGGGCCTGATCTAGCCAGGTCCGCAGCAACCGTCGCACGAGGCACCAAAGCCGGGAGCCGGCAAGCACGAACCCCAGGGTTTCTGCTTTCCGGCCCCGGTTTTTTGCGTTTTTGAGACGTCATGTTTCGCCGAGTCTTGGGGCCGGGTTTGTGGTTTTCGACGTCCCGGGGGTACATTTTCAACCATGACTAATCGTTGGTATGCGTATTTTGTGTCGGCTCTGGAGGGGCCTAAGACGCGATAATTTCGCATACCCACCTTCAGAGCCGACAAGGGCCGCAAGCTGTTGCTTGCAGGCCCTTCGCTATTTCCAAGATAGCGGCCCTGGAGGAATACGGAGACGTGTCAGCGGGGGCCGCATTGAAACCAATGGGCCCCGCAAAGACGCGCGGGGCCGTAACCGAAAGGCCCCCAACCATGAGCATCGCAGTCGCCACCGAGACACAGCAACGCGCCAACACCAATGAACGCGTGCTGGGCATCACCGAACTGCCCACCCCCGCGGAACTTGTCGCCGAGCTTCCCGTGGAAGATGCCCAGGGCTACCGGATCATGCGGGCCCGCCAGGAGGTGCGAGCCGTGCTCTCCGGGCTCGATGGGCGCCTGCTGGTCATCATCGGCCCCTGCTCGATCCACGACCCGGTAGCGGGGCTGGAATACGCCACCAGGCTCGCCGCCGCCGCGAAGGAACACGAGGGCGAACTGCTGGTGGTCATGCGCAGCTACTTCGAAAAGCCGCGCACCACCGTGGGGTGGAAGGGCCTGGTCAACGACCCGCACCTCGACGGCAGCCACGACATGGCCGCGGGGCTGCGTGCCGCACGCGAATTCATGTTGGCGGCCAGCAACCTGGGCCTGCCGCTGGCCACGGAATTCCTCGAGCCGCTGAGCGCGCAATACCTGTCCGACGTGATCAGCTGGGGCGCCATCGGGGCGCGCACCACCGAAAGCCAGACGCACCGGCAGCTGGTCTCCGGGCTGTCCATGCCCGTGGGTTTCAAGAACGGCACGGACGGGTCGGTCCAGGTGGCCATCGACGCCTGCCAGGCTGCCGGCTCACCGCAGTCCTTCCTGGGCATCAGCGACGACGGGCGCACCGCGGTGGTCCGGACCGCGGGAAACGAGGACGCCCACCTGATCCTGCGCGGCGGCGCCGACGGTCCCAATTTCGAGGCAGAGCCAGTGGCCGCCGCGTCGACCGCAATGGGCAACGCGGGCATGAACCCGCGGGTGATCGTCGATGCCTCCCACGCAAACTCGGGCAAATCCCATCTGCGCCAGGCGGAAGTCATCGCGGAGCTGGCCGCCCGCATTGCAGACGGAGACCAATTGATTGCCGGGGTCATGGCGGAAAGCTTCCTGGTGCCGGGAGCGCAGAAACACGATCCGGATGTGGTGGCCCAAGGCTCGGACGTGCTGGCAGGACTGACCTACGGGCAGTCCGTCACCGACGCCTGCATGGGCTGGGAAACCAGCGCCGAATTGCTCGCGACGCTTGCCGAAGCGGTGCGTGCTGCGCGCTAAACGCGCAATATATGGGTTCCCCGCAAGAAATGGTGGCCCCGGGAAGCCGAGAATCGTTCACATTGGCCCCACGAGCCACTAAAGTGAGTCAGAAGGACATAGGGTATCTTGGGGTGTTGGCACAGACAAGGTACGTTCCTCGGTCTGCGCCAAGGCATGATTGCTATGTGAAATTGTCAGGAGAAACAGGGAATGGTCGAATCGCAAAACTTTGCCAACGCGCGTTTCATGACGGTGGCCGAGGTTGCCGAGGTGATGCGTGTGTCAAAGATGACGGTTTACCGCCTCGTCCATTCTGGAGAGATGCCGGCCGTGCGGTTCGGTCGTTCCTACCGCGTACCGGAAAACGCCGTGCAGGAGTACCTGCGGGCAGCCGGGTTCGGCCGGGACTCCAACACCGGCTAGCGCCGCCGAATTTCGCGAGTGGTCAGAATCTGCTCTAGAAGCAGGTAATCTGTTAAGGAACGTTTAACGTCCAGTTGGCTATTCTGGTGCTTTGGTGCCGAAGAAATAGTAGTCGGCAATCGAATCAGTTTGTGAGGAACCATTATGGGCTCTGTTATTAAGAAGCGCCGCAAGCGTATGGCCAAGAAGAAGCACCGTAAATTGCTTCGTAAGACCCGCCACCAGCGTCGTAATAAGAAGTAAATGCCGGCTCCGGGCTTGCCCGGAATTGAGCATGTAAAAAGGTGCGTTTCCCTCTTGGGGAAACGCACCTTTTTGCATGCTGCGGCAAAAGCCGGGGGATGGCCTCAGAAATGTCAGGGACGGCGTCGCAGGGCGCCGACACTGCGCCACAGGCCCCATAGGGCTCCCGAGATCCCCGCGGCCTTCAACCCAAAGGTCGCGGCCTTGCGTCCGGTTCGGAAGTCGTAAACCGGCCAGTTCCGGTCCTTGGCATGGCGGCGCAGTCTCCAGTCGGGATTGATCGCCACGGGGTGCCCGACCGCTTCAAGCATGGGGATGTCGTTGTGCGAGTCGCTGTACCCCCAGCATTCGTCAAGATCCAGCCCCTGTTCCAGCGCCAGGTTCTGGACCGCCTCGGCCTTCGCCGCGCCGTGCAGGATCTCGCCGACCAGGCGGCCGGTGTAGATGCCCTCGACGTGTTCCACGCTCGTGCCCAAGGCCCCGCTGAGCCCGAGTCGGCGGGCCATCACCGAGGCGACCTCCAGCGGCGTGGCAGTGACAAGCCATACCCTCCGCCCGGCGTGCAGGTGCTGCTCGGCAATTGCGCGGGTGCCTGGCCAGATTTTCGACTCAATGAATTCGTCATAAATTTCATCCCCGAGCGCAACCATGTCGGCCACGGAGAACCCCGCGGCCATCAAGAGCGCACGGTCACGGATGGCCTGGATGTCTCCGAGGTTCTCTCCCCGGGCCACGAACCGCAACTGGTGAACGGCAAACCACGCCACCTCACGCAGCCTAAAAGCCCGTCGTTGATACATTTTTCGGGCTACGGCGAATAGAGAGGCACCGCGCATCATGGTGTTGTCGACATCGAAGAAGGCCGCGGTCGTGCTCGAATGCAACGGTTCTTGCCCAGGAAATGACGCGGGGGAAAGGTTTGAGGGCATCCGCCCAGTGTATTGCAATCTTTTTTGGCGGGCGCTGTAGCGTTGGGGCATGAGCAGTGAGCAGACCCCGAGGGAAATTACTTTGTTGGTTCGGTCCGGATGCCATCTGTGTCAGGCCGCGATCGAAACACTCGATGAGGTCACCGGTCGGCTGGATTACACCTGGCAAAAAATCGACATCGACCAGGACGCAGAACTCTTGGAACGCCACTCGGAAGAGGTGCCCGTGCTGTTGGTAGACGGACGGGTACGGGACTTTTGGGTGATAGACGCCCAACGCCTTGAGACATTGCTGACAAGCTAGGACGACGACACCGACGCCGGCCCCCGAAAACGAGGCCGAGCGGCAGTGTCGCGTGAACTGGTTGGTAAGTCACAAAAGTATCCAAGGAATTGAGTCAGAGCAGAATGCCCACCGAGCGCGACCCAGCAAGCAGCGAATCAACGGTCCCCGCTGCCGAACCCCTGATCGAGCACGACCTGGAGCCCGACATGACCGTGGGGCAGACAGCGACGGGTTCACTGGGCAGGATTCTTCCCGAAGCAACCCTTGCGCGGTTGACCCAGTACCTGCGCGCCCTGAACACCATGCAGGGTCGCGGCGAGGCACGTACTTCTTCAGGTGTCCTGGCAACGGAGGCTGGAGTGAATCCGGCGATCCTGCGCAAGGACCTTTCCCTTCTTGGATCCTATGGGACCCGTGGAGTGGGCTACGTGGTGACCGAGCTGGCCGAACATATTTCCAAGGCCATGGGGCTCTTGCGGCAGTGGCGCGTTGCGATTATCGGTGCCGGAAACTTGGGCCGTGCGCTGTCCGGGTATGGCGGTTTCAGAAGCCGCGGATTCGAAATCGTTGCGCTGCTGGATTCCTCGCCGGAGGTTATCGGCAGCACGGTGGGTGACTTGAAGGTCCAGCCCATTCTCGACCTCGACGAGATCCTCAAGGCCACCAGCGCAAACATGGCCGTCCTGTCTGTTCCCGGCGCAGCCGCCCAGGAACTGTGCGACAAACTGGTGGAAAGCGGCGTGCGAAGCATCCTAAGCTTTGCACCGGTGGTGCTGCAGGTCCCGCCAGGGGTAAACCTTCGCAAGGTCGATCTGGCCACCGAGCTTCAAATCCTGGCCTACCACGCACAAAACCTCGATTCCTAGGTGCCGGCACAGGTCCGCGACCTGGCCAAAACACAAAAAAGGTCCGTGGGATCCGGCCGGCAACGGCTGGAACCCACGGACCTTTTTGGGTGTGGTGTTTAGCGGTATCCTGCAGCCCGTGCCGCTCGCCGCGCAGCAATGAACTGGCTCGAGGGGCGCAACCAGGCGAAGACCACGCCAACGACGCCCAGGACGACCGAGAGAGCCATCAGCAGGCCGCTGCCGATGCTGAACAAGGACAGGACGGCGAAGATCGTGGCGAAGATGCGTGCCACGCCGCTTCCCTTGCGGACCATGAAGGCAATCAGGACGTAGATCAACAAGCCAACGACTGCGAACACGATCGCCGTGGTCTGGATCATGGGGATTGCGTCGCTGATGCTCATTCCGGCGGCCGCGAGCTGCTCTTCCAGCTCGGGTACCGCTTCAACCTGTTCCATGATTGCGGCGGTGCTCAAACCAAACACGGAGCTCAGCAGGAAAGCGACGCCCGCTGCCAGGATGGCCCAAAACGAGGTGTCCAGTTCCTTGGGACGGTGGGTGGGCATCTGGGGCGGTGCGAAGTTGCCTTGAGGGGGAACCGGGAAACCGCCGGCGTACGGCTGCTGCCCATATGGCCCCTGCGGGGGCTGCTGGCCGTACGGATTGTTCGCGGGTGCGGGCTGGCCATAGGGGTTGGGGTTTTGGCCATACGGATTCGGCTGCTGTGCACCGTACTGTGGCGGCTGGCCGTATGGGGGCTGCCCGGCAGCATTCGGATCCTGCGGTGCACGCTGTCCGTATTGCGGCGGTGCGGGATCCGTGGGCGGCTTCTCGGGATTCAGGGGATCATTTTCAGGGGTAGACATAACCTGCTCCTTGGGGTTGGAAAAGAATGACTTACCCTCACGATATCCGTTCGAGATTGCTTTTCACCCCTCCCTAAGGATGGTTTTTCGTTTCGACATGCACTTCGGTCAGGGCCCCTTCCCGAGACCTGCTCTGCAGGTTGCGCGCAGGGCTGGGGCAAGGAGCCGGGTCATCGCGCCAACGGCTTCGGGATGCGTTCAAGGGCCGGTCACGTGGGCAAAATCAAGTGTCCGGTTTAGGTAACGGAACAAAGATTTGAGACACTTAATCCATGTCGACTGCCACCGTTCACCTTCTGCGTCACGGCGAAGTGTATAACCCGGACAGGGTCCTCTACGGTCGGCTACCGGAATTCCACCTTTCCGAACTTGGCAACCAAATGGCGGTGCGGGCCGCGGAATACTTCACGGCCCAGCGAAGCGCGGGCGCAAATATCACCCACTTGGTGTCATCCCCGCTCGTGCGGGCGCAGGAAACGGCAAGGCCCACCTCTGCGGCGTTGGGCCTGGAAATCGTGACAGACGATCGAATCATCGAGGCGGCGAACCGTTTCGAGGGACTCTCCCAGATTAAGAACCGACTGAAGGAACCAAAGTACTGGTCCTTTGTCGTCAACCCATTTCGTCCATCCTGGGGGGAACCCTACCGGGACCAGGTGGAACGAATGATGACCGCCATTGTTGAACACCGCGATCGAGCGGTGGAACTTGGCGGCCGAGGGGCGCAAGCCATTTTGGTCAGCCACCAGCTGCCCATCTGGGTAACGCGCCGCTCCGCCGAGGGCAAGGCCCTGTGGCACGACCCGCGGAAACGCGAGTGCACTCTCACCTCCGTGACTAGCCTGGACTTTGAAGGTGAAAGTCTGGTCGGAGTCCGTTATGCAGAACCTAGCGTGGACCTCTTGGCCAACGCTGCTAACATCCCTGGAGCCTGAGATCATGACCGATCCCATCTCGTCCCAAGCGAAGCGTTTGGGACGACGTACATTCTTGCGCGCTGCAGTACTTGGCGCCGCCGTGCTGCCACTGGCGGCTTGCGTGGGGGAGGAAGACCCCCTGGCCAAGCAGGCGCGCGAAGGCAATAACAAGAATTACATAGCCGGCGACGGCTCGGTGGAGGAATACGGTCCGGCTTCGCGCACGGAACCGGTTGAAATCAACGCAGTGGCCTACGACGGAACCACTATCGACTCGGCTACCTGGGCAGGACAGGCCACGGTGCTGAACTTTTGGTACGCGGCGTGTGCCCCGTGCCGCATCGAGGCCCCGCACATGGTCGAGCTCAACAACGAGTTCAAGGGCAAGGCCGAATTCATCGGCATCAACGTGCGTGACGAAAAGGAAGCGGCAGAGGCCTTCGAGCGCACCTTCGGCATCAAGTACCCGTCGGTGCAGGACACCCAGGGCGCGATCCAGCTCGCCATGACAAAGTATGTACCGCTCAAGGCCGTGCCCACCACCTTGGTCCTCGACAAAAAAGGCCGGGTCTCGGCCCGCATTCTCGGTGTCGCCGACAAGCCCACGCTCAAGGCCCTGATCAATACGGCCCTCACCGAGTCGTTGTGATCGACTCTGTGCTGGCCGGTGCCTTGATGCTCCCAGCCCAAGGAAACCAGTTTGCCGAGATTGTCCAGGACGGATCGCTTGTCCTCGCGGTTCCCGTGGCCGTCCTGGCGGGACTGGTCTCCTTTCTTTCCCCATGCGTATTGCCCCTCGTGCCTGGCTACTTGGGATACGTCACCGGCCTGTCCGGTGCCGACCTTGCCGATCAAAAGCGTGGGCGTATGGTTGCCGGCATTGGGCTGTTCATTCTTGGCTTTACCGCCGTCTTTGTCATGGCGGGTGTGGTCTTTTCGCAAGTGGCCGCCTGGATGCAGTTCGAGGGTGCCTGGATCACCCAGATTCTTGGCGTGGTCGTGATCCTCATGGGCTTTGTGTTCATGGGCGGTTTTTCATTCATGCAACGCGATGCGAAGATCCACCGGAAGCCACCTGCGGGCCTCTGGGGAGCCCCGGTCTTGGGTGTCACTTTCGGCCTGGGATGGGCCCCCTGCATCGGCCCCACGCTTGCCGCGGTATTGGCCATGAGCACGGGAGTCGACCCGAACCCCGCCAAGGGCGCCTTGCTGACGTTCTTCTACTGCATGGGGCTCGGCCTGCCATTCCTGTTCATTGCCATGGCGCTGCGCCGAGGCATGGGAGCCATGAAGTTCTTCCGCCGCCATCAACTCGCGATCATGCGCTTCGGCGGGGGCATGTTGATTCTTTTGGGAATCCTCATGGCCACCGGCCTGTGGGGTTCATGGGTCACGCAATTGCAAGACTGGTTCGCTAACGAAGTGAAGTTGCCCATCTAATGAATAAGCCAGACATGAAAAAAGATGTTGCTGTCCCGGCACTTGGACCCCTTGGCATGCTCCGCTGGGCCTGGACCCAGCTCACCAGCATGCGCACGGCGCTCTTCCTGCTGCTGCTCTTGGCAGTGGCGGCGGTACCGGGTTCGCTGTTTCCCCAGCGCTCGATCAACCCGGAGCAGGTGACGACGTACCTGACCAACAAGCCGACGACCGGCGAATGGCTCGATCGATTCCAGCTCTTCGACGTGTATTCCTCCGTCTGGTTCTCGGCGATCTACTTGTTGCTGTTCATTTCCCTGATCGGGTGCATCCTGCCGCGCGTCAAGAAGCACGCCAAGGCGCTCCGGACGCCGCCGCCCCGGACCCCGTCGCGGCTGAACCGCCTGCCCCAAAACGGCACCATCCGGATCCAGACTGCAGGCGTGTCAGGCGTCAGCGACGAAGAAGTCGTCCGGGACGTGGCCGCTCTGCTGAAAAAGCGCGGATACCGCTCCGAAGCCAGACCCGGGGACGCAACCCCGTCGGTCGGAGCGGAACGCGGATACAGCCGTGAAGTCGGTAACCTCCTGTTCCATATTTCATTGGTTGGCCTTTTGGCCTCCGTGGGTGTCGGCGGTGCCTTCGGGTACAACGGCCAGCGGGTCCTCGTGGAAGGGGAGACCTTCGTGAACTCCCTGGTGTCCTACGACTCCTTCAAGCCCGGAACGCTGTTCCAGGAAGACTCGCTGGACCCCTACTCGGTCAAGCTCGACAAGTTCAACATCACCTTCGACCGCGAATCCACCACGCACTTCGGCCAGCCGATTGACTTCACGGCCGAGGTCGAGACCCGCCGCAGTCCGGACGCCGAACCGGAAAAGGAAAAGCTCCGGGTCAACCATCCATTGCGCATCGATGGCGCGGACATGTACCTGGTCGGCAACGGCTACGCCCCGGTGGTCACCGTTCGTGACGGCGACGGAGACGTTGCCTTCAGCGGCCCGGTGGTCTCGGTGCCGCAGGACGGCATGTACACCTCGCTGATGGTCATCAAGGTTCCCGACGCGAAGCCGGAACAACTGGGGTTCCAGGGATTCCTGCTGCCCACCGCAATGACCGATGAAACCGGGTTCGCCATTTCCGGTGACCCGAACGCGATCAACCCTCAGTTGCAGCTGAACTCCTATTACGGGAACCTGGGGCTGGATGACGGCATGCCGCAAAACGTGTACGTGCTGGAAACCGATGAGCTCAAGGACCTCAACAACAGGAACGCCGACGCCGGCGGCATCGTGCTGGGCGCTGGGCAGACGTACGAGCTGCCCGACGGCAAGGGGAGCATTTCCTTTGACGGTCTCAAGCGCTTCATCGGCGTGGACATCGCATACGACCCGAGCAAGCGCCCCGTGGCGATCTTTGCGGCCCTTGCGCTGTTGGGACTGGCCATCTCGCTCTTTACCCCGCGCCGCCGTGCCTGGGTGAAAATCAAGAACTCTGTTGACGGCTCGGGCCGTGAAGAGCGGATAATCGAATACGGATTGCTGGCCCGTGGTGAAGACCACCGCCTGGAATCCGAAGCCAAGGAGTTGCGTAAGCTTCTTGAGCAGCAGTGGCCCGCCGTTGAGCGAGCCGGAGTCTAGGAGACCCTATGGAAAACGACATGCCCACGATCAACGTGGCCTTGGGACAGTACAGTGACCTGTTCATGTTGCTGGCCGCAATTGTCTACGCCTCGGCCTTCGTCGCCTTCGCGTGGGACCTTGCAAAGTCCAGCAAGCTCATCCGGGAGATCGACGCCGCCACACTTGCATCGGAAAAGAAGGTCCTGGTTGCAGCCGGGGCAATCGATTCTGCTCCCGGGGGCAGCTCGAAGACCGAGCTGGTCAATGACTCCATGGAGTACACCGCAGCCTCCGCAAAGCGCATGGCCGCCAAGATTGCGGTCTCCCTGACCTGGCTGGGCGTGCTCATGCAGGGCTTCGCCGTGGCCGCCCGCGGCATTGCGGCGGCCCGGGTGCCGTGGGGCAACATGTACGAGTTCCTGTCCACAGGTTCGTTCCTGGTGGCGCTTGTGTTCTCGCTGGTGTTGCTGAAGAAGGACCTGCGCTTCATGGGCACCTTCGTCATCGGACTGGTCACCGTGATGCTGTGCGGTGCCACCATGGGCTTCCCGACGCCCGTTGCGCACCTGGTGCCCGCACTGCAGAGCTACTGGCTGATCATCCACGTCTCCATTGCGGTGCTGGCCTCGTCCCTGTTCACCATCACCTTCGCCATGAACGTTCTCCAACTGGTCCAGCACGCCAGGATCGATGCGCTGGCCGCCGGCAAGGCGGACAAGATGCCTTTCATGCGTCTGGTCCCGGGTGCCGCTGCCCTGGAAAACTTTGCGTACCGCATCAATGCCGTGGCATTCGTGATGTGGACGTTCACCGTCATGGCCGGTGCCATCTGGGCCGAGGCGGCATGGGGCCGTTACTGGGGCTGGGACACCAAGGAAGTCTGGAGCTTCGTAATCTGGGTTGTCTATGCCGGTTACCTGCACGCCCGTGCAACTGGCGGTTGGACCGGTGCCCGCTCGGCATGGCTGAGCATCATCGGCTACCTCTGCATCGTCTTCAACTTCACCATCGTGAACATCTACTTCAACGGTCTGCACTCATACGCGGGTCTCTAAGACCGTCGCATGATGCATGGTGGCCTCGTACCTCGAATGACGGGTGCGGGGCCACCGGTGCGTTACGGAGGCCTTAGGCGTTCAGGACAGAGCCAGGCCCGGCGACCGACCAGCGGAGCTTCTTGACTCCCATGTGGGACATGGTGGTTTTCGGGTGACCGGATACCGCGGGATGGTGATCGACCTCACTGCCGAATATTTCGCATTCGGCGGTGATTGGGCAACGAAAGTGTTGCACCGTAGCCCAATGCGGCCCGAATGTCCCGTAATTTTGCGGAAGTTCGACTAGTTGACCGCTCGATTAGGTGGCTGGGCCATCCACTGTTATTGTTGTATTTACCGACGCGGGGTGGAGCAGTTCGGTAGCTCGCCGGGCTCATAACCCGGAGGTCACAGGTTCAAATCCTGTCCCCGCCACAAAGAAACAGCCTTTGTTCCTGAATCAGGAACAAAGGCTGTTTGCATTAACGAACCTGGCGGAAATGGGTCCCGGGTTTCCGGCCTCGCCGCGGAAGACCCAGAGTCGTGCGCGGGCTGTGAGTCAACGTCGAAGCAGCGGGGACTGCTGGTGGTGCTCCCCGGCTTGCGTGAAATAAAACAAATGGTTGGGGTGGCCCACGAAGTTCTGTGGGCCACCCCAACCATTGGGTATTGCCGGAATGTTTTTCCCTACGGTGTGTGCCGCTGTGTGTCTTCCGTGGGATTGCCGCCTTCGTCATGCGGCTTGTCTTCATCGTTGCGGGGCTTGCCCTCTTCGCGCAATTTGCGTTCCCGGGCTTCCATTTCGGCTTCCTTGCGGCGCAATTCGTCCTCACGGGCCTTGTTGCGACGCTGCCTTTCGAGATTGCGAAGGAACTCCGGATCGTCGTCCGGGGCTCCGGTGGGGCCCTGTCGTGTCTGCGCCGGTCGCGCACCCGAATTATCCTTGGGTCGACCAAGCCAGAACCACAGCCCGGCTCCGATCAGTGGGAGCAAGACGATTGCGGCCACCCAGCCGGCCTTGGGCAGCGAACGGACCTCGCTCGAAGGCGTACGAAGGCATTCGATCAAGGCATAGACGGTTACCGCGAGTGCAACCAATGCCAAAAAAATTAAGTTCCTGACCATATAGACAGTCTAGTGAATTTAACTGTGTTCTGGCTGCGTCTAGACTGTACGGGTGCAGTTCTTCAAGTACACCGTGATTCGGTTGGCCCTATTCTTCGTAGTATTCCTACCACTCGTATATCTCCTGCGCTGGCCCATTTTCACGGCGGGCCTAGTCGCGTTGGTAATCGCCTTTGCCGTGAGCTACATTTTCTTGAACAAACTGCGCCTCGCGGCCAACGCCGACGTGCAGAATATGTTCAACTCCGATGGCCCCAAGAAGTCCAAGCGCGACCTGGACGACGAGGCGGCGGAAGACCGTTTCCTGGACGGCGAGAAGTAACTTTTCGCATTTGTGCGGCCGCGGGGCCGTGCGTTACACGCTTTCGCGTCTAGCGCACGGCCCCGCGGGCTTTAATGCCAGCCCGCCGCCGTTCAGTCGTTTAGCCCGACGTTGCTTCGAGCTGTGCCGCCAGCAGCTTCCTGGCGTGGGCCAGATGCTCATCCAGCACGCTCGCCGCCCCCTCGGGATCCGCGGCCCCGATCCGTTCCAGGATGGCGGCATGCTCGGCGGCGATCTGGGCGGTGTCGAGAAGCTCCAGCGACTGCACGCGGGTCATGCAGAGTCGGACCTCGCCCAGCAATGACCGGTACATCGCGCTGGTCCGCTTGTTCTCCATGGCGTCAACCAGTGCGGTATGAAAAGCCATGTCGGGTTCGATGATCTCCGTGGCAGGCAGGGAAATGCGGGCAACGATATCGGCATTGGCGCTGACAGCCGCCCGCGGGACGGTGGCGGTCCTTGCCAGGCGTCGCACCACCTCGGATTCCAGGAATGCCCGGGCGAAATAGATGTCCTTGACCGAATCTGCGCCCAATATCTTGACTCGTGCAGTCTTGTGCGCGCCGCGCTCCAGGAGCGAATCCGAAACCAGCCGCTCGATGGCTGCCTTGGCGGTTGGCCTGGCGACGTCATAGTTCCCGGCCACCTCTGCTTCGGTCAGTGCGGTGCCCTGTGCGAGCTCACCCTCGTAGATCCGTTGGCGCAGGTCCGCGACGATCGCGTCAATGATGGAAAGGGCGGTGACGCGTTGACTCATGGAGACGGGTTCCTTTGACTGGCGGGCAACCGGGACATTAATCGTGACAGATTTTCTCGAACATGGCTTGAATGACAAGTGTACTTGTTAGACAATATTGACGTTGGTGTGTTGCCGGTCCCACGGGCGTGGCACGTCTGCCGGCGTATTCTTATCCGATGGAACGGAAGAGCCATACCTTGATTTCCACACTGCGCAGCACGATGAGCCATGACAACCAGATCACGGAACGCGCCATCGACTTGCACGCCTACGCCAATGACGCGTCCCACTTCTTGTTGACGCCGCAGGCCGTGGCGATCCCGAACAACGCCGCCGAGGTTGGTGCCTTGCTCAGGGCCAGTGCCGAACTCAACCTGCCACTGACGTTCCGCTCGGGCGGAACCTCGCTTTCGGGGCAGGGTGTTACGGACTCGCTGCTGGTCGACGTGCGAAAGAACTTCAAGGGCATCGAGGTCCTGGACAACGGCGAACGTGTGCGCGTCCAGCCCGGAGTCACAGTGCGGGCACTGAATGCAAGACTGGCGCTCTACGGGCGCAAGTTCGGGCCGGACCCGGCCTCCGAGGCCGCCTGCACCATTGGCGGCGTGGTGGCCAACAATTCCTCGGGCATGCATTGCGGGACCGTGGACAACGTCTACCGCACCCTGGAGTCGCTGGTCGTCGTGCTCACCAGTGGCACCGTGGTGGACACCGGTGCGGCCGACGCCAACGAGAAACTCCGGACCCTTGAACCCGCCCTCTTTGAGGGCCTCGAACGCCTGACCAAGCGGGTGCGCTCCAACGCCGAGTCGGTGGCGAGAATCAAGCACCAGTTCTCCATGAAAAACACCATGGGTTACGGATTGAACTCCTTCCTCGACTACGAGGATCCCGCCCAGGTGCTTGCGCACCTCATCGTCGGCTCCGAGGGAACGCTCGGCTTCGTGGCCGAGGCGACCTTCAGTACGGTACCCGCCTACAAGCACGTGACCACTTCACTTCTGGTCTTCGACGACCTCTTTTCCGCCAACGAGTCGCTCGAAGCACTGGTGGGGTCGGGCGCCGCAACGGTCGAACTCATGGATTCGCTCTCGCTGAAGGTGGGCCAGACGCTGCCCGGAACCCCGCGGATTGTCAGGGAACTCAAGGTGCAGTCGCATGCCGCGTTCCTGGTCGAATACACGGCAACGAGCGCCGAGGAGCTGGAGGACCGCCAGGCCAAGGGACTCGCCCTTGCGAACTCACTCAAGCTCAGCGCCCCCGCCAGGTTCAGCCCCGATGCCAAGACCCGCGCCCAATTGTGGAAACTGCGCAAGGGCCTCTACGCCTCCGTGGCCGGTGCCCGCACGCAGGGGACCACCGCGCTGCTCGAAGACGTGGTGGTCCCGGTTCCCGCCCTGGCACGTACCTGCGCCGAGCTCTCGGTGCTCTTTGACCGGTACGGATACGAAAACTCCGTCATCTTCGGCCATGCCAAGGACGGCAACGTCCACTTCATGCTCACCGACGGATTCCACACCAAAGACCAGGTCCAGCGCTACTCGGCATTCACCGAGGACATGGTCGACCTGGTGCTCGGGGAGGGCGGATCGCTCAAGGCCGAACACGGCACCGGCAGGGTCATGGCACCCTACGTGCGCCGCCAATACGGCGACGAACTCTACGGCGTCATGCGCGAACTCAAGATGCTGCTGGATCCCGCCGGACTGCTGAACCCCGGTGTCATCCTGGACGAGGATCCGCAGGCCCACCTGCGCAACATCAAGGTCACCCCGGCTGTGGATCCGGAAGTCGACCGCTGCGTGGCCTGTGGCTACTGCGAGCCGGTATGCCCCTCGCGGAACCTGACGCTGACCCCGCGCCAACGCATCGTCACGCTGCGCGCCATCGAGACCGCCCGGCTGGCCGGGGACACCAAGCTGGTCGCCGAGTTGGAGAAGGACTACGCCTACGAGTCGGTCGACACCTGTGCGGTGGACGGAATGTGCCAGACCGCCTGCCCGGTGGACATCAACACCGGCACCCTGGTGAAAAAACTGCGCGCCAAGGACGCCAACAAGGTCGAAGGAGCGGTGTGGGACACCGCCGCGAAGCACTGGTCGGCGGTTACCCAGGGGGCCGGCAAGATGCTGGGCGTCGCGGACAAGATGCCCCTGCCGCTGGTGGTGGGTGCCAACAAACTCGGGCGCGCGGTCTTGGGTGCGGACACCCTGCCGCTGTATTCCGCCGAGCTGCCCGCAGGAGGCACCAAGCGTGCACGCACGGCCCCGGCCGGCGAACCGGTCGCCGTCTACTTCCCCGCCTGCGTGAACACCATGTTCGGCCCGGCCGATCCGGCGCAGCCGGGAATCCAGGAAAGCTTCGGCGCGCTGGCCCAACGGGTGGGAATCGAACTGCTGGTCCCCGAGGGCATCGATTCGCTGTGCTGCGGCACCCCATGGTCCTCCAAGGGGATGGAGAAGGGCCACGCAAACATGGGGGAGCGGACCATCGCCGCACTGCGCGTCGCCAGCCGCAACGGCGAACTACCGATCCTCTGCGATGCGTCCTCCTGCACCGAGGGGTTGCGCCACGGCATCGAGGACGAAGTGGTTCCCGCCGGGGCCAAGCCGCTGCGGGTCATCGACGTGGTGGACTACACCGCTGAGCACATCCTGCCGTTGCTGCCCCAGGGACAGAAGGTGGCGTCCCTGGCATTGCACCCAACGTGTTCCTCCACCCGTATGGGCCTGAACCCGGCGCTGCACGCCGTCGCAGAGGCCGTCGCCGAGACCGTGCAGGTCCCGGAAAACTGGGGCTGCTGCGCCTTCGCCGGCGACCGCGGAATGCTGCACCCGGAACTCACCGCCTCGGCCACCGAGGTGCAGGCCGCCGAGGTCCGTGCCTTCGGTGCCGCCATGCATGCCTCGTGCAACAGGACCTGCGAGCTGGGCATGACCCGGGCGACTGAACAGCCCTACGAGCACGTGCTGGAATTGCTGGAGCGCATCACCCGGCCATAAAAGCGGTCTGGTTCTCGCAGGAGACCTGCAGCTATCGGCGCACCTTGCCGGACCTTCCGGATCGCTGTCAACGCTACGATTGGTGGAATGCGGGTACCACCACAGTCCAGCCCCGTGGTTGCGGTTTCCCCGCCGAATCCGCTACCGAGAGGCGATTTTTCGATGGACGTCACGCAACAACGCAAGGGTTCCAAGGCAGGCCGCTCTTCCTTTGACTGGTATGCCGTCGTGAAGGGCTGGACTGTCACGGTGGGACTGTGGCTTGGCTTCGGCTTGGCGCTTGCCTTGTACTGGGACGCGAGGTCGGAACATAGATTAATCTACCAGCTGGACAGTGTCGATTTCTGGCCGATGTTTGCCGCGGCGAGCCTGGTCGTGGCGCTGTTGGCAGGGTTCCCGTTGGCACTGCTGCTGGACCGGGTGCTGCGCAGGTGGCAGCTTCCCTGGCTACACGTGGCGGCGTTCTTCGCCTTCTTTACGTTGTTGCCGGCGAGCCTGTTCATCCGAGATTCCATGTTCTGGCAGCCAGAGGCATTCCTCGGCTGTGCGGCGCTGGGTGCCTGCGCGGGACTCGGCAGGGCCGCGGCCTTCCTGCGGGGTCGCGCCTTCCGCAGGCCAACCACCTGGGCCTGATCACGGGCACACCTCGGCTCCGGCCGGTGAAACGAAACGGGCCCTGCCGCTTTCGCGGCAGGGCCCGTTGCTTGGGCGAGGAGGGGGAGCGTGCCGGCTCCCGAAAGGACTACGCCAGCACCCTGCCCATCACGATGGCGACGGTGAAGAGCGCGGCGTAGGCCAGGTTGATGATGCCGGTCTGCTTGAGCACCGGGATCAGGGCACCGGGTTCGTGCCTGCGCAACACGGTCCAGCTGGGCGCCAGGGCCAGCGGCACGGTGAGCAGGATGAGCCACATCCATGGATTCGTGGACACCATGACCAGCGGCAGCACGATGGCCACGGCGAGCATCATGACATAGCTGACGCGTGCGGCGGGGTCGCCCAGCCGCACGGCCAGGGTAATCTTGCCGACTTCCCTGTCGGTGGGGATGTCGCGGATGTTGTTGGCCATCAGCAGCGCCGTGGCGACGAGTCCGGTTCCCACGGCCCCGAGGTAGGCCGGAAGCGTGAGCTGGTGCGCCTGGGTGTAGGTGGTTCCCAAGGTGGCCACGAGGCCGAAGAAGATGAAGACGAAGACCTCGCCCAGCCCCCGATAGCCGTAGGGGTTCTTGCCCCCGGTGTAGCCCCACGCCGCAAAGATTGCCGCGACGCCGACCAGCAACAGCGGCCAGGACGCGGTGTACACGACGAGGAACGCGCCCACGATGCCTGCGAGCCCGAAGCAGGCGAAGGCCGCATTGCGGACCGTGGCCGGCTTGGCCAGCCCCGATCCGGTCAGGCGCAGGGGGCCGACACGGACGTCGTCGGTGCCGCGGATACCGTCGGAATAGTCGTTGGAGTAGTTCACCCCGACCTGCAACAGCAGGCCGACGACGAGGGCCAGGAGGGCTTCGAGCCAGGCGAGCTTTCCGGTGGTGTGCACGGCGGCCGCCGTGCCGATGATCACCGGGGCAATCACAATGGGTAGGGTCCGCAAGCGTGCGCCCGCAACCCATTGGGCAATCGTAGCCACCATCAATCCTCTCGCTGCTTCCAAAAAACCTGCAGCCCCCATTCTCTCCCGCCCGTTGGCAGGGGAGAAATTCCGCCGGCGAGAGCGGGCGCCGCTAGAACGAGACGATCAGCAGGGTTGCGGCGAAAACGATCCCGGAGGCGATCAGCACGATCGTGGTGTAACCCAGGATGTCGCGCATCTTCAATCCCGCGATGGCCAGCAGCGGCAGGGCCCAGAACGGCTGGATCATGTTGGTCCACTGGTCGCCGTAGGCCACTGCCATGATCGGGATGGCCGGGTCCACGCCGAGTTCCGCGGCTGCGGTGAGCATGATCGGGGCCTGCACGGCAAACTGCCCGCCGCCGGAGGGGACGAAGAAGTTCACCAGCCCGGCCGAGAGGAACGCCAGCACCCCGAAGGTCTGCGGCGTGGAGATCGATACGAACACGTCCGAGAGCACCTGGATCAGCCCGGTCCCGGTCATGATGCCCAGGATTCCGGCGTAGAGCGGGAACTGCAACAGGATCTCCCCGACATTCGATGCCGCGTGCTTGGTCAGCGCCATCAGCTCGAAGGGGCTGCGCACCAGCAGCAGGATCAGGGCAAGGAAGGACCAGTTGACGATGTCCAGGGTCAGCGTGCCGCCCGTGGAGAAATGGATGACGAGGTAGGCCAGCAGCATCGCGCCGAGCAGCAGCGTGGGCAGGCGGCTGGCGTCCAGGCGGTCGGCGGGGGTGCTGACCTCGTCGTCGACGGCCACGAGTTCCTCGCGGGCGTCCTGCACCAGCTCGACGATCTTGTCGTTCCCGCGCGGCGCGACGAGGTACAGGGACACGGCCACCAGGACGATGGTGGCCACCGTGGCGATCATGTTCCAGGAAGAGAAGGTGGTCTCGGAAATCGACAGCGGCCCGCCGAGCTGCTTGGCGATGAACGAGTCGGGGGTGGCGGCGGTCAGCGGCCCTGAGCCGGAGTAGCCCATATGCCAGACCACGAACCCGGCGAACCCGGCGGCCACGAGCATCGGGAAATGGAAGCGGATGCCGCGTTCGCGTCCCTGGGCTGCGACCTCGCGGGCCAGCAGCCCGCCGACCACCAGTCCCAGGCCCCACGTGATCAGGGAGGCCACGGCGGCCACGAGGAAAACGAACACATAGCCCTGGAGCGGGGTCTTGGGGATGCGTCCCAAAAAGCGCAGGAGCCTGCGCACCGGCCGCGTGTTGGCCAGGATGAATCCGAGCATCAGGACCAAGGCCATTTGCGTGATGAACGCCAGCAGCCCGGCCAGCCCGTCTCCCCAGCTTTGCACGATGAGCAACGGGCTGGAGCCGGTGATCAGCAGCGCGAGGATGGCGACGATGAAGGTCAGGGCGATGGCGAAGACCAGTGCCGAGGGGATGAAGCGTTCGACAACGTTGTTGATGGGCCGCATGGCCCGTGAGATCGCTGTTCCACCTTGCGGCGCGGCGGTCTTGCTCATGAACTAACACCTCTTTGTGCGGATCCGACAGGGCACCTGGCCAAAAACATGCGCTGGCCAGTGATGTTGCCCACGCTACGTCAGGATCGCCGGCTTCCGGGCATGCAGTCGCCGGGGCCGGGGGTGTGTCGCGCGTTCGGCTGCGGCGGAACCAGCCGCAGCCTGCCGGTCAGTCGGAGGACTCGGCCAGCCGGGCAGCGAGCAGCATCCGGTCGATCTTCCCGTTGGGCAGCAGCGGCAACGCCTCGACCCTTTGCAGGCGGCGGGGCACCGCGGCGGCGCCGAGCGACCCGCGCACCGCGGCGGCCAGCGATTCCGGTCCGGCGCTGCCGACATAGGCGGCGCCGACCTGCTGGCCCCATTGCGCATCCGGAACCGGAACCACCGCCGCTGCCGATACTCCCGGCACGGTTTCCAGGACGTGCTGGACCTCGGCGGCGGAGACCTTGATGCCGCCGGTGATGATCACGTCGTCCGCGCGGCCGGTCACCGAGAGCACGCCGTCCGTGTAGCTGCCCAGGTCGTCGGTCGCGTACCAGCGCACCCCGGAATCATCGACGCTGAAGTGCCTGGCGGTCAGCTCCGGGTTGCCGAGGTAGCCCGAGGCAAGGGTGGGCCCGCCCAGTAGGATGCGCCCGTCGAGGACCTTGATCTTTACCCCGGGAAGGGCCTTGGCGTCGTAGACGCAGCCGCCGGCGGTCTCGCTGGAGCCGTAGGTGAGGTGGAGCTTCAGCGAATGCCTGGCCGCTTCGTCCAGGACGGCCCGCGGGGCACGTGCGCCGCCGAGCAGGATCGCGTCGAAGCGCCGCAGGGTTGCCAGCGTTTCATCCGTCGGATCGGTGAGCAGGCGCTGCAACTGGGTGGGAACCAGGGACACCAGTCGCTTGGAATCGGTCAGCGCCGCAGCGGCGGCATTGAAGCCCGCCGCGTCAAAGCCGGTGCCAAGATCCATGGCCCAGGGCCGGGTTCCCGCGTAGAGGCTGCGCGTCAGCACCGCCAACCCTGCAACATAGTGCAGGGGCAAGGCCAGCAGCCACTGTCCCTCGAAGCCCAGGTACTCGGCCGTGGCCATGGAGGAATTGGCCAGCGCATCGATCGACAGGGCGGTGCGCTTCGGGGTGCCGGTGGAACCCGAGGTGCGCACCACCGCGGCGATGTCCTCCAGCCCGTCCAGCTCCGCGACGGGCACCGCGTTCACGAAGTAGTCGTTGTTGGTGGCGCCGGGCAGGATTTCCACCGCCGGGCCGTCCTCGTTCAGCGAGGCGGACAGTGCGGCGAGGGCGGGCTCAGGGTTCATGGTGGTGCCTTCCGGCCTCGGATTAGAAGTAGTAGGGGTGGGGGGACCAGTCGGGGTCGCGCTTCTGCAGGAACGCGTCGCGGCCCTCGACGGCCTCGTCGGTCATGTAGGCCATGCGGGTGGCCTCGCCGGCGAAGACCTGCTGCCCGGCCAGCCCGTCGTCGGCCAGGTTGAAGGCGAACTTGAGCATGCGGATGGCCTGCGGGGACTGGCGTGCAATGTCCGCGGCATATTCCAGGGCGACCTCCTCGAGTCGCGCGTGGTCCACCGCCTCGTTGACCGCACCCATGCGCACCATGTCCTCGGCGGAGTGCTCGCGGGCGAGGAAGAAGATGGAGCGGGCATTCTTCTGGCCGACCTGGCGGGCCAGCAGCGCCGAGCCGTAGCCGGCGTCGAAGGACCCGACGGTGGCGTCGGTCTGCTTGAACTTGCCGTGCTCGCGTGAGGCGATGGTGAGGTCCGAGACCACGTGCAGCGAGTGCCCGCCGCCGGCGGCCCAGCCGTTGACCACGGCGATGACGACCTTGGGCATGGTGCGCATCAGGCGCTGGACCTCGAGGATGTGCAGGCGCCCGGCGCGGGCCGGGTCGATCGAGTCGGCCGTCTCGCCCTCGGCGTAGCGGTAGCCGTCGCGGCCGCGGATGCGCTGGTCCCCGCCGGAGCAGAAGGAATGCCCGCCGTCCTTGGGGGAGGGGCCGTTGCCGGTCAGCAGGACGGTTGCCACGTCCGAGCTCATGCGGGCGTGGTCCATGATGCGGTAGAGCTCGTCAACGGTGCCGGGGCGGAACGCATTGCGGACCTCGGGGCGGTTGAAGGCGATGCGCACCGTCGGCAGGTCGCGGACGACGGCGCCGGTCGAGTCGCGTTCGACCTGGCGGTGGTAGGTCATGTCCTCGAGGTCGAAGCCCTCAACCACGCGCCACTGCACGGGGTCAAAGATGTCGGAAACCTTGGCTGGCAATTGTTCGGTGGATTCAGAGGTGCTCACAATCATGAATGCTATCGGTTCGGGAGCGATGGGGGCGAAAGCGGTGCAGTTCGCCGGATGGCCTGGCGTGCGCAACGCCTCGGCCCGGCGAGGTGATGTGAGCTGTTCAACAAATGGCACTTGCGCCCTGGTGCTGGCCTGTGGGCTGCAGGAAACTGCCGTCCCACCAGTGAACTTGTGCCAAGTCCGGTGGCAGGAAGCACCGATTGGGGCTGGTGTCCCCGCTCGTCCGCCGACTTCATGCCGGGTGGCAAAGTGCGGTAAGTTTGCGGCTTGCACCCCACCCGATGTTTGATCGGGCGCGCCCCCACGGGGCTTGCCGGGTGCCGCCCCGTTTTACCGATGCGGGTTGATTGAGTCACCAAAGGAGCCACACGTTGGAACCACACAACGTCCGAGACCACCAGCATCCCGTCGCCACCAAGGAAGCGGAACTGACGTCCGAGGGATACAAGAAGACCCTCACCCGCAGGCACGTCCAGATGATCGCCATGGGCGGCGCCATCGGCGTGGGCCTGTTCATGGGGGCCGGCGGCCGCCTGGCCTCGACCGGACCCGCCTTGATCTTCTCCTACGCCATCGCCGGGTTGATCGCCTACTTCCTGATGCGCGCGCTGGGCGAGCTGATCATGTACCGCCAGTCTTCGGGTTCCTTCGTTTCCTACGCCGGCGAGCTCTTCGGCGCCAAGGGTGCCTTCCTCTCGGGCTGGATGTACGTGCTGAACTGGGCCATGACCGGCATCGCCGAGCTCATCGCCATCGGCCTGTACTTCACCTACTTCTTCCCGGGCGTCCCGGTGGAGGCCGCCGCGCTGTGCGCGTTGGGCCTGCTGGTTGCCGTGAACCTCTTCAGTGCCAAGGCGTTTGCCGAGTTCGAGTTCTGGGCGTCGTTCCTGAAGGTCGCGGCCATCGTGCTCTTCCTGTGCATCGGCACCTACCTGGTGGTGACCAACGCGCAGGTCGGCGACGGGCATGCCTCGGTGTCCAACCTGTTCGCCGGCGAGGGCGGCATGTTCCCGCGCGGATTCATGATCACCATCCTGGTGCTCAACGCCGTCATCTTCGCCTACAACGCCATCGAGCTGGTCGGCATCACCGCCGGCGAGATGGAGGACCCGGCCAAGGAGGTTCCCGCTGCCATCCGCGCGGTCGTCGTGCGCATCGTGGTCTTCTACGTCGGCTCGGTGACGCTGCTGGCCATGATCGTTCCGTGGAACCACTTCAAGGCCGGGGAAAGCCCGTTCGTCACGGTCTTCGACCAGCTCGGTTGGGGCTGGATCGGCGGGGTGATGAACTTCGTGGTCATCACCGCCGCGCTCAGCTCCTGCAACTCGGGCCTGTACTCGATCGGCCGCATCTTCCGCGCCATGGCCAACAACGGGCACGCCCCGGCGTGGCTGACCAAGATGAACAAGCGCTACGTCCCCTACGCCGGCATCCTGGCCATCGGCGGGGTCTACTTCGTGGGCATCATCCTCAACGTCTGGCTCGGCGGGACCTACGCCTTCGACCTGGCGCTGAACACCGCCTCGATCGGGGTCCTGTTCACCTGGGCCTCGATCTTCGCCTGCCAGCTGATGCTGCGCAGGAAGCGCGGCAACGTCTCCTCCCTGCCGATGCCCGGTTCGCCCTACACCAGCTGGGCGGGCCTCATCGCCCTGGCGATCATCACGGTGCTGATCGGCTTTGACACGCTCACCGGCCCGGACGGCGAGGTCTTCCACCTGGGCCTGTACACCATTGCCTGCATCCCGCTGATTGCGGCCGGTCTCTGGATTGGCTGGCAGAAGGCCAAGCACAACACTGCCAAGAGCGAGCTCTACTCGTAGCCGACCCGGCTGCAAGCCGCAGCAAACGGACAACACAACGGCGGGTGGGCCGTTCCCCAGGAAATCTTGGGAACGGCCCACCCGCCGTTGTCGTCAACGCCCGCGTTGCGCGATGGCGGCAGTGCGGGTGAGGCCGGTCCGAAATTACGGCCGGGGCGCTACGGCGTCCGTGTCGGCCAGGATGCCC
This sequence comes from Paeniglutamicibacter sp. MACA_103, assembly GCF_045798555.1. Lineage (NCBI taxonomy): Bacteria > Bacillati > Actinomycetota > Actinomycetes > Micrococcales > Micrococcaceae > Paeniglutamicibacter > Paeniglutamicibacter sp. MACA_103. The sequence goes on from NZ_JBIXLN010000021.1 coordinate 37,969, forward strand.
GTCTCGTGGGCGTCGGGAATCTCGGTCCCGCGCAGCGACGCACCGGCGGTCTCGGGAAGGTGCCGCGTGGCCACCAGGCCGATGGCGCAGGCAATCATCATGTAGACGGCCGGGAACAGCAGGAAGCCGGTCTTGTCGATGACCGCCTCGTTGACCATGGCCGCGGTTCCCCCGAAGATCGCCGTTGCGACGTTGTAGGTCACCGCGAAGCCGGCAAACCTGACGTGCGAGGGGAACATGGCCGGGAAGGTCGCGGTGATCGTGGCCAGCTGCGGGATGTAGAGCAGGCCCAGGATGGCGAAGCCCAGGATCGCGAGCGGGAAGCTCTTGCCCATGAGCCAGAACAGCGGCAACGCCAGCACGAAGAGTCCGACCAGCGAGGCGAACCACATGGGTTTTCGGCCCACCCTGTCCGACATCGATCCGGCAAACGGGATGACCGCCATCATGGCGACCTCGCCGATCAGGATCACCATCAGGGAGGCCTTCGGGTCAAGGCCCAGCTGGCCCTCGAGATAGGTCGGCATGTAGCTCAAGAGCGTGTAGTTCACGACGTTCAGGGCGATGACCAGGCCGCTCATGACGAGCATCGGGCGCCAGTACCCGCGGATGAGCCCGGGCAGCGAGCTCTTCTCCTGGACCTCGCCGCGTTCCTCGAGCTCCTGGAAGACCGGGGTGTCCTCCAGCTTGTTGCGCAGGTAGAGGCCGACCAGGCCCATGGGCAGGGCCATCATGAACGGCACGCGCCAGCCCCAGTCCATCATGGCCTCATCGCTCAGTGCGACCTGGAAGCCCAGCATCACTGCCGTGCCCAGCGCGAAGCCACCGAGCGTCCCGAACTCCAGGAACGAGCCGAAGAAGCCGCGCTTCTTGTCGGGGGAGTATTCGGCCATGAACGTTGCGGCGCCGCCGTACTCGCCGCCGGTGGAGAACCCCTGGACCATGCGCAGGAGCACCAGCAGCACCGGGGCCAAGACGCCGACCTGCTCGAAGGTCGGCAGGACGCCGATGAAGAATGTCGCCAGGGACATCATCAGGATGGTGAGGGCCAGGATGTGCTTGCGGCCCAATTTGTCGCCCAACGGGCCCCAGACCAGGCCGCCGAGCGGCCTGACCAGGAATGAGAGCGCGAATGTCCCCAGCGCCATGAGGGTTCCGCCCTCGGTGGGGAAGAAGTGGAAGGTAATGTACGTGACTGCCACGGCATAGACGCCGTAATCAAACCATTCGGTGAGGTTCCCCATGGCCGAGGCGGCGGTTGCCTTGCGGATTTCGCGGCGGCCGGCGGTGGTGGATAGGTCGGGGCCGATATCCTCGCCGAAATCCACCGGTTCGGTGGCCTGGGTTGCCAGCGGTGTGGCTGTGTTTGGTTGTATGGGTTGGCTGTTTTCCGGCTGCATTGCTGCTCCGTTTGCTATTCAGCTTTCCGTCGACCGGATGCCCGCCCAATTCCCTGTTGACGGCCCTGGACGGTGACGGTCCACGATCCGGGGGTGCCCCGGAGTCGGTCAAGTGGACGACGATACGCGCACATAATCAATGCGTCAACGCGGGCGGGTTTGTGTCCGGGCGGGTTGACCTTGGTTGTGGCAAGATGGGATTGTATTAGTGAACGAATGGTCGGTAATTGTGCGTGGCGTGGCCAGACACAGGAAACCGGGGCCAAAGCACGGCGCACGATGGGATGATTTCGCGGGGCAAGCCGCCGGGGTTTTCCCCATCCGATGCCGAATGACGAAGGAGTTGTTATGACCGAGGCTTTCTTGGTGGGCGGAGCCCGCACCCCGGTGGGACGATACGGCGGATCGCTGTCCAGCGTGCGCCCCGACGACCTGGCGGCAATCGCCATCAAGGCGGCCGTGGAACGGGCGGGCATCGACCCGTCTGCCGTGGACGAGGTCATCTTCGGCAACGCCAACGGGGCCGGCGAGGAAAACCGCAACGTGGCCCGCATGGCCTGGCTGCTGGCAGGATTCCCCGACACCGTGCCCGGCATCACCGTCAACCGCCTCTGCGCCTCCGGAATGAGCGCCATCACCATGGCCAGCCACATGATCAAGGCCGGTGCCGCGGACATCGTGGTGGCCGGCGGCGTCGAATCCATGTCGCGCGCCCCCTGGGTCATGGAAAAGCCCGACAAGGCCTTCGCCAAGCCGGGTGCCACCTATGACACCTCCATCGGCTGGCGCTTCCCCAACCCCGAATTCCTCTCCGGTGAGCTGTCCCGCGACGGCAAGGCAACGTTCTCCATGCCCGAGACGGCCGAGGAGGTCGCCCGCGTCTACAACACCTCGCGCGAGGACTGCGACGCCTTCGCCGTGCAGTCGCACGAACGCGCGATCGCCGCCATCGAGGCCGGGCACTTCAAGGACGAGATCGTCCCGGTTGTCGTCAAGACCCGCAAGGGCGAGACCGTCGTGGACACCGACGAGGGCCCGCGCCCCGGCACCACCATGGAGGTCCTGTCCAAGCTGCGTCCGGTCGTGAAGGGCGGTTCGGTGGTCACCGCGGGCAACGCCTCGACGCTCAACGACGGCGCCTCGGCGATCATCGTGGCCTCCGCGGCCGCCATCAAGAAGTACGGCTTGGTTCCGCGCGCCCGCATCATCGACGGCGCCTCCGCGGCCCTGGCCCCGGAAATCATGGGCATGGGCCCGGTCCCCTCCAGCCGCAAGGTCCTGGAGCGCTCCGGCTACACGGTCGGTGACCTCGCCGCCGTGGAACTCAACGAAGCCTTCTCCTCGCAGTCCCTGGCTTCCATGCGCGAGCTGGGCATCGACCCGGAGATCGTGAACCGGGACGGCGGCGCCATAGCCCTGGGCCACCCGCTGGGCTCCTCGGGCTCGCGCATCGTGATCACCCTGCTGGGCCGACTGGAGCGCGAAACCACGGACGGCGGGTCCAAGCTCGGCCTGGCCACCATGTGCGTCGGCGTCGGCCAGGGCGCCGCCCTGCTCATCGAGGCGGTCTAGTACATGGCCGAGAACCTACCCGCGGACGGCTTTTCCACGCTGCAGGTCAGCGAGTCCGATGACCGGTTGCTGGTCGCGCTCAACCGGCCCGAGGTGCGCAACGCCATCGACCAGCTGATGGTGGACGAGCTGCACACCGTCTGCTCGTACCTCGAAGCCAACCCCAAGATCCTGATCCTCTGCGGCACCCCGGCGGACCCGGACGCCGGAACCAAGGGGATCTTCGCTTCGGGCGCCGACATTGCCCAGCTGCGCGAGCGGCGCCGCGACGACGCCCTGGCCGGGATCAACTCCGGGATCTTCGACCGACTCGCCAAGCTGCCCATGCCGGTCATTGCGGCCCTGGACGGCTTCGCCCTGGGCGGCGGGGCCGAGCTGGCCTACGCCGCGGACTTCCGCATCGGCACCCCCGACCTGCGCATGGGCAACCCGGAAACGGGGCTGGGCATCATGGCCGCGGCCGGGGCCACCTGGCGCCTGAAGGAACTGGTCGGCGAGCCGCTGGCCAAGGAGATCCTGCTGGCCGGCAAGGTGCTCAAGGGCGAGGAATGCCTGCGCGTCGGGCTCATCACCGAGCTGGTCGAAGGTGCAGACCTGCTGTCCGCCGCCTCCGCGCTGGCCGACCGCATCGGCACCCAGGACCCGCTGGCGGTGCGCATCACCAAGTCGGTGTTCCACGCCCCGCGCGAGGCCCACCCCGTCATCGACACCCTGGCCCAGGGCATGCTGTTCGAATCGCAGGCCAAGTTTGACCGCATGGCCGCCTTCTTGGATCGGAAGAAAAAGTAATGGAAACACTCCCCAACGCGCTGCCCGCCAAGGTCGGCGTGCTCGGCGGCGGACGCATGGGCGCCGGCATAGCCCACGCGTTCCTCATCAACGGCTCCGACGTCCTGGTGGTCGAACGCGACGAGGCCAGCGCCCAGGGCGCGCTGGAGCGGGTCACCGAATCCGTTGCCAAGTCGATCGCCCGCGGCGGCGTGGCCGAGACCCGGGAACAGATCACCTCCCGCCTGCGCGTCTCGGTGGACTACGCCGACTTCGGCGATCGGTCCCTGGTCGTCGAGGCCGTCCCGGAAATCTGGGACCTAAAGGTCTCTTCGCTGAAGAAGGTCGAGGAAAACCTCGCGCCCGGCGCGATCCTGGCTTCGAACACCTCCTCGCTGTCCATGAGCGGGCTGGCCGCGGAGTTGGCGCGTCCGCAGGACTTCCTGGGCCTGCACTTCTTCAACCCGGTCCCGGCCTCCACCCTCATCGAGGTGGTCATCGCCAAGCAGAGTTCCGATTCCGTCATCGAGGCGGCCCGTGCCTGGGTTGCCGGACTGGGCAAGACCGCCGTCGTGGTCAACGACGCGCCCGGCTTTGCCAGCTCGCGCCTGGGAGTGGCCATCGCACTGGAGGCCATGCGGATGGTCGAGGAGGGCGTGGCCACCGCGCAGGACATCGACAACGCGATGGTGCTGGGCTACAAGCACCCCACGGGTCCGCTGAAGACCACCGACATCGTCGGCCTGGACGTGCGCCTGGGCATCGCCGAGTACCTGCACGAGACCCTGGGCGACCGCTTTGCCCCGCCGCAGATCCTGCGGGACCTGGTGGAGCAGGGGCACCTGGGCCGCAAGACCGGTCGCGGATTCTACGACTGGTCCGAATCCAAGTAGACCCCGGGCCGACCGAAGCCGGTGGAGCCATGGATCATTGATCCATGGCACCACCGGCTTCCGTGCATCTGCGGGAGGACGAAATGGGCAGCCGCGCAAGATCTTCGGTAGCGTGGAAGCCGAGCCGTCCAGGCACCCCTGGCGGACGCCGTGGGAAGGGAAAACAACCATGTATGTCGTCACGAACCGCATCGATGTCCCGGAGGAACGAGCAGCAGCCTTCGAGGAACGTTTCATCGGCAACATGCGCTCCAACCTGCCCAAGGTCCAGGGACTCTCGCGGGCAACGCTTGACCGCCCCGTCGACCCGGCGGCGCAGTACAAGGTGACCATGGAGTTCGACACCGAAGCGGACTTCGAAACCTGGCGCGATTCGGAGGCGTTCCGCGCCTCGCATGCGCGGCCCGCGACGGCCCCCGGCAACCAAGGCGCGGCAGCGGATGAGCCGAAGACCGCGGCGCCCACGACCGGCGCACCCAACGCCGGCGCACCGCGTGCGGCCACGGGCCCCGAGCACCACATCCGCATCGAGACCTACGAAGGTCCCCGGGCGTAGGGGAGAACGATCTCGATGGTGGAATCCCTGGACCAGCCGCAGTGGGAGGGCGCCGTCAACGCCAGGATCGTGCTGGGCAGCATCTACCGCATGGGCCGGCGCGAGTGGCTGACCAGTGCCGGATGGCAGCAGGCCCATGCCGACGGCGTGCGCACGGTCATCGACCTGCGCAACCCCGAGGAGGTGCGCCGGCGCCCCACCGACCCGCAGGTCGACGAGGCAGCCACTGCCGGAATCACCATCGTCCATGCGCCGACCGAGGAACCCGGGCACCCCGAGTTCGAGCAGCTCGCGGTGCCCTACATGAACCATCCGCGGATGTATCCGCGAAACATCGAATTCTTCCCCGACCGCATCGCGGAGGTGTTCCGCCAGATTGCCGCGGCCCGCGGAAAGGTGGTGCTGCACTGCTCCGCCGGGCGCGACCGCACCGGGCTGATCGTGTCGATGCTGCTCAAGTTGGTCGACCGGCAAGACCTGCTCGAAGCCCAATACGAGGCCTCGCTGCGCGGGATCAACGACTGGCACAAGGTCAGCCCGGTCAAACACCCCTACGAGTCCTACCTCGAGGAGCCGGAGCTCATCGGTCCGCTGAACGAGCGGCTGGAAGCGCTGGGGCGGTTCGTCGATTCGCTCGGGGTCGAATCCTTCCTGCTGGAGCACGGGCTGAGCCCGGCCGAATTGCACGAAATCAGGAAGAAGATGGCCTGAGCACGACGACCATCGCCGCCCGGGGCGTCATAGGCTGGAACCATGACAAAAATCGAACCACTGACGTTGCGCGGGCGCCTGGTGACCCTCGAACCCCTGCGGCGCGAGCACCACGACGAACTCGTTGACGCGGTCAACGACGGCGAGGTCTTCGGCCTGTGGTACACGGTGGTGCCCGAACCCGGGAAGATGCGCGCCGAGATCGACCGCCGGCTTCAGTTGCAGGCGCAGGGATCGATGCTGCCCTTCGTCACGCGGCGCAATGCGGATTCCGTGGTGCTGGGCATGACGACCTACATGGACATCGATCCGACCCTGCCCAGGGTCGAGATCGGGTCGACCTGGAACCGGGCTTCGGCGCGCGGGACGGGCACGAACGTCGATGCCAAGCTGCTGCTGCTCACCCATGCCTTCGAGGTCCTCGGCTGCCCGGCCGTCGAGTTCCGCACGCATTGGATGAACATGCCCTCCCGTGCCGCCATCGAACGCCTGGGCGCAAAGCTGGACGGGGTGCTGCGCTCGCATCGACGCATGGCCGACGGGTCCTTGCGCGACACCTGCGTCTATTCGATCATCGCCTCCGAATGGCCCCAGGTCCGGTCCGGACTGGAGCACCGGCTCACCCGGCACCTGGGATGAGCAGGGTAGCGGCCCCCGGAACCATCGCCGATTGGCGTCTCCCGCCGGCACGGCTCACCTGGTGCCCAGTTCCGAGGACATGACGGTGACGTCGTACTCCACCTCCGGATAGGTCCACAGTTCCACGAAGGTGGAAGTGCCGTCCTCGGTTCCCCCGCCGCCCTCCGCAACCCGGCAGGGGTCCAGGTCGTAGCGGGCCACCACGATGCCGCGTACGTCGAACGACCGGATGGCCATCGGCGCCTCCTCCTCGCACGAGACCAGCAACCACAGCAGCGCACCCGAGCGTTGGTACGGCAGCACGATCCTTGAATCGCCCCGGCCGTGAAAATGCATCAGCACCTTTTCGGTGCCTGGCTGGGAACCGGGGAGGGGGCTCTTGCCCTGCTCGATGAGCTCGGCATGTGTCGGTGGGTTCTTGCCGGCACCACCGGCGTCCGCCGCGGGAACGATGCGAAAGACCTTGGTCTCGGGTATGAAGGACGGCCCGAGATCCGGTGCGATCGTAGTGGGCGCGGGCAATGAATCGTCCACGAGCATGGTGCATCCGGCGAGCAGGAAGATCAGGCCAAGCCGGGCCGATGATGCGGCCAACAGATGCAGCATGCCTTGAGGGTACCGCTCAGATCGTGGCCAGCATATAGCGCGGTTTAACGAAGATCCGGGTTGCCCGGGGACCGCCGATGGAGGCTGTCCCCGGGCAACCCGGAAGGGCATGTCAGGCCCCGCGCCCGGCCAGCGGGTTGGCCAGGGTGCCGGCGTAGATCAAGCCGCCGGACTGGTCGGCGAGATCCAGCATTTGCGCGTTGTTGCGCAGCTGCAGCCGGTTCAGGCAGGAGAGCTCGAAGGATTCGGCAAACAAATCCAGGGCGTCGAAGGCCTCGGCCGTTTCGGGGGTCCGGTTCCGGTAGGCCAGCAGCCTCTCCGCGGCCGTCTCCCAGAACGTCTCCTCGCTGCAGGTTCCCTCGCGGGCCAGCATTGGCGCCAGGAAGCGCAGGAAGCAGTCGACGATGTCGGTGAACACCACCAGCCGGCGCTCGGAGGCCGGGACGGCGGCGCGGATCCGCTCGACCTCGGCCGGCAGCGGCTGCCTGTCCCCGAGCACCGCGACCTCCTCGGCGAGGTCCTTGTGCAGCACGCGGACGGGCACGGAGTCCTCAAGCACCAGGATGACGTTTTCCCCGTGCGGCATGAACGCCAAATCGTAGCGGCACAGGCAATGCACCAGGGGGACCAGGTAGGCGTCGAAGTAGCGGGCGAGCCAGTCGGTCGCCTCCAGCCCCGAACGCCGGATGTGCGCGGCGGCCAGCGAGGCGCCGGCGGAATCCAGGTGCAGCAGCGAGGCCATGGTGGCCAGCTGCTGGCCGGGCTCGATGAGCCCGGCGGGCGATTCGCGCCAGAGAGCCGCCAGCATCTTGCGCTGCGGTGCGTCCTTCCCGGCTGCCTCGAAGAGCGGGGACGAATAGCCGGCCGCGGCGATCTCGCGCAGCAGACCCACGTTGCCCCGCCCCAGTTCCGCATCGGACTCGAAGAGCGAGGTGAGCCAGGCGTTGATCGCCGGGGTGCCCTCCATGTAGGCGGCCGAGAGCCCGCGCATGAACCCCATGTTCAGCACCGACAGTGCCGTCTTCACGTAGTGGCGCGCAGGTGCGCTGCGGTTGAAGAAGGTGCGGATCGACTGCTGCGGCTGGTAGAGGTCCTCCCCGGCACCCAGGTGCACCAGGTGCCCGCTGGCCACGTCGGGGGCGAAGCTGATGGCCAGCTTGTGCTCCCACTGCCAGGGGTGGATGGGCAGCAGCACGAAGTGCTCCGGATCCAGGCCGCTCATCGCGCAGGCGTCGGTGATCCGGGCGCCGAAGCGCTCCAGCTGCGCTGCCCCGAGCTCGGATTCCAGCAGGGCCTCGATGTCCAGCCCGGGAAGCGTGCTGTAGCGGGCGCGGGATTCGTGCGCGGCCACCCACTGGAGCTTCAGCGCGGCACCGGTCTCCGGCGCGTAGCCGAGGTAGTCGTTCGCGCCCAGGCCCAGGCGGCCGTTGTTGGCCACGAAGCAGGGGTGCCCCTCGGTCATGGCGGCCTCGGTGCGCTGGAAGTCGGCGACCGCGTCCCCGGTCCCGGCGGCCAGCTCGGCGGCGCTTGCCGTGGAGTGCAGCTGCTTGTAGCAGTGCGAAGCCAGCGTGCTGCCGATCTCCTCGAGGTACACCGGCAGCTGGGCCGCTGACAGGCCCAGGGTGTCGCGGAAGGCCAGCACGAAGCCGGCGGCGTCGACGGCGGCGGGCTCCCCGTTGACCGACAGCTGCAGGGAGTCCGGGTCGATGACCCAGTGCTCGAGGCCGTGCACGGTGGCGGCGAAGCGGTATTCGTGGTTTCCGGTGCCCAGCGACCAGCCCTCGGCCTCGGGGACCGGGGTGATCAGGCGTTCGTGGGTGAACTCGGCGATGGCCTTGGCCAGCAGGTGCCGGTTGGCGTCCTCCCAGCGGCCCGGGGACAGGTGCCCGGCGGCGCTCGAGGGCCGCCCGGTGGCCTCGGCGAAGTCCGCCCGGGTGCATAGGGACAGCAGCGCGGTCTTGGCCGGGGTGTCGGCCCCGGCCGGCAGCTCTATCCGTCCGGCGGGGCGGAAGCCGAGCCGGGAGTTCAGCGAGTGGACGGCGGTGTTGGCGGCGTCCGGCTCCACCACCACGCGCAACACGGCCGGGTCGGCGAAGAGGTGGGCAAGTCCCGCCTCCATGGCCGCGGCGCTGAAGCCGGGCAGCGCCCTGCCGTCTCCCGGACCGGCCAGCAGCAGGTGCATGCCCGCATCCCCGTGCCGGTGCTCGTAGCGGCCGGCGAGGACCGAGTGCTCCGGGGCGTAGTGCTCGAGCAGGAACACCGGCTCGGGCCCTGCCTGGTGGCGCCCGGCGGGCAACAGGCCCAGCAGCACGTGGTGGTGCGCCGAGGCATCGAGTTCCTCGTAGGCGGCCCTGACCTCGGCGACCGTGGTCCCGTTCATGCCCCAGTAGCGGGCCCGCTCGGTGTTCACCCAGCCGTGGAGCAGTTCGGCGTCGGTTGCCGGGTCGAAGCGGCGGAAGGTGAAGTCGGTGGCGGCAGGCGCGGTGCGGCGGGCCGGGGGGAGGACGATGGCTGGCGTGGAAATCATGCGTGGGCTCCTTCGAGCGCGGGGGAAACGGATGCGGGGGAGTCCGGGGAGGGGCTGCCGAAGCTCTGGAAGCCGATGCGCTTCTCCACGGCGTAGTGCTCGTATCCCAGGATCCGGTTGATGATCACGGAGTTGCGGTAGGCGCCCATGCCCAGGTCCGGGGCGGTGAAGCCGTGGGTGTGCAGCTCGGCGTTTTGCACCAGCACGTCGGCGTCGTCGCTGACGGCGTAGTTCCGGTCCACGTCGAGCCGGCCGTCGGGCAGACGGTTGATGCGCTCCCCGAGGTCTTTGACGAAGTCGGGCTCGCGGTAGGCGTAGCCGGTGGCCAGCACCAGGGTGTCGGCCACCGTGGAGAACTCCCCGCCGTCGTCCTGGTTGCGCAGGTTCAATTGCAGGGCGCCGTCGCGGTGCTCGACTCCCTGCAGTGCGGTGGCCGCGCGGAGGGTGACCGGGGCGTGCCCGGAGACCTGGCGGCGGTAGAGCATCTCGTGGATCTCGTCGATCAGGTCGGCGTTGATGCCCTTGTAGAGGCCCTTCTGGCTGGAAGAGAGCGCATCGCGGGTGCCCTGCGGCAGCGAGTGGAAGTGGTCGATGTACTCCGGGGAGGTCATTTCCAGGGTCAGCTTGGTGTATTCCAGCGGGAAGAAGCGCGCGGAGCGGGTGACCCATTCCAGGTGCGTGTCCGGGCCCAGGGTCCCGAGCAGGTCGGCGAAGACCTCCGCGGCGCTCTGGCCGCTTCCCACCACGGCGATGCGGGATCCGGCGGCGATCGCCGCGCGGGCCGGGCGGTAGCCGCTGGTGTGCACAGCCTGCCCGGTTCCCAGCACGCATTCGGGGACGGAGGCCGGGACGTAGGGGGTGGTGCCGGTGCCCAGCACCAGGCGCCGGGTGCGCACGGTGTGCACCCCGTCGCGGGTGTGCACGTCGAGTTCGTACACCCCGTCCTCGAAGCGGGCGGCGGCCACGTGTGCGCCGAAGTGCACCGAGGGCAGGCGGGCCGCTGCCCAGCGCAGGTAGTTGTTGTACTCTTCGCGCAGCGGGTAGAAGTTCTCGCGGATGTAGAACGGGTAGAGGCGCCCGGTGTCCTTGAGGTGGTTCAGGAAGGAGAGCGGGTGGGAGGGATCGGCCATGGTGACCAGGTCGGCCATGAAGGGGACCTGCAGGTGCGTGCCTTCCAGCATCATGCCGGGGTGCCAGGCGAACTCCTCGGCGCTCTCGAACACCAGCACGTCGAGGCCCGGCACGGTGTCGGCCAGGGCCGCGAATCCGAGGTTGAAGGGGCCGGCGCCGATGGCCACGGCGTCAAGGATGCGGTCCGTGTTAGGAAGCGTGGTGCTCATGCCTGCACCTCCATCAGGGTGCGCTCGCCGGAAAGCCGGCGGCCGTGCCCGACGATGGCGTCCAGGATGGCGGAGACGTCGCCGATGGTCGTCTGCGGGTTCAGCAGCGTGAGCTTGAGGTGGCGCACTCCGTTGATGGTGGTGGCGGCGACCATGGCCTCGCCGGAGTCGTAGAGCGCGGTGCGGATCTGGTTGGCCAACGGGCCGGGCCCTTCGTCCACGGGGAACGGCGGCACATAGCGGAAGACCACGGTGCTGAGCTGCACCTCGGCCGCCAGCTCGAGTTCCGGGTGGTCCTTCACGAGTTGCCCGGCGGCGGCGGCCAGGTCCATGACGCCGTCGAACATCGTGCCCAGGGCCTCGGCGCCGATCGAGCGCAGCGTCACCCAGAGCTTCAGTGCGTCAAAGCGGCGGGTGGTGGCCAGCGACTTGTCGACCTGGTTGGGGGTGCGCCCGGCCTCGGCGGCCGGGTTCAGGTATTCGGCGTGGTGCGAGACCAGGGCGAGGGCTGCGCGGTCGCGGACCAGGATCGCGCTGGAACCGATGGGCTGGAAGAAGGACTTGTGGAAGTCCACGGTCACCGAGTTGGCGGCCTCGATCCCGGCCAGCAGCCCGCGGTGGCGCGGGGATCCGAGCAGCCCGCAGCCGTAGGCGGCGTCGACGTGGAACCAGGCGCCGTGTTCGGCGGCCAGTTCCCCGATGGCCCCCAGCGGGTCGATCGAGCCGAAGTCGGTGGTGCCTGCGGTGGCGACGATGGCCATGGGGCGCAGCCCGGCGGCCACGTCGTCCTCCAGGGCGCGCCGCAGCGCGGCGGCATCCATGCGGTGCAGCGCGTCGCACTCCACCGCAACGACCGCCTCGGCGCCCAGCCCCAGCAGGGACGCGGAGGTGGAGATGCTGAAGTGGCTGTCGGCCGAGGCATAGATCCGCAGCCCGGCGAGTCGCTCGGGCAGGCTTCCGGGCTTGCCGGCAACAGCGGTGTTGCGGGCCAGCAGCATGGCCTGCAGGTTCGAGGCGGTGCCGCCGCTGGTGAAGACTCCGTCGGCGTCCGGGCCGAGGCCGGCCAGGTCGGCCGCCCAGTCGATGAGGCGCTGCTCGATGAGCGTGGCGCCGGCACTCTGGTCCCAGGTGTCCATCGAGGTGTTCACGGTGGTGACCAGGGCCTCGGCCGCGATGGCGGGTAGCAGCACGGGGCAGTTGAGGTGCGCGGCGTAGCGCGGGTGGTGGAAGTAGACCGCGTCCCGCAAATAGAGCTCGGTGGCTTCCTCCAGGGCATCGGCGGTGTTGCCGAGCGGGGCGCGCAGGTCCACGGCGTCGAGCCGGGCGCGCAGTGCGGCCGGGCCGGGGCCGGTGGTGGGTCCCGCGGCGGCCGCGATGGACCGGGCCGCGAGCCTGGCGGCGGCGCCGAATTCTTCGGCCATGCGTTCGGCGGTGTCCCTGCCGAGCAGCTGTTCGGCGGCGACCTCGAGGGATCGGGTGGGCGTGGACAGGGTTTGCGCCAGGGGACGTTGGGGCGTCATGGGGCTCCTTCAAGATCGGGGAATGCCACGAGATGGTAGGCAAAGGTTATGCTTACCTAACTCGCACCGAGATATTAAAGGCATAGGCGAGGCTTCTAATACAACTTAAGTTCAATACACAACCAATAAAGTCCTAGTCGGACGGGCCAAAGTGCCCGTCCGGCTGCCGCGCACCCGCAAACGGTGTGCCGCGCCGGATTCTTTCGCGTCACACTTCGCAAAGTTACATTTTCCCGGCGGCCGGTTGGCCGTGGCCGGACAGGGTGTGCGCGCAGCTCGGAATCCGCGGACGCGGGGCCCTTGGCCGCCTCGAAACGCGAACGTCAGTTCCCGGCGGGCGGGTCCTGCTCCGCCGAGGTGAAGACCACGGCGCTCAACTCCATGTCGGTTTCCGGGTTGATGACGACCCGGATCTGCCGCACGTGCCGGTTATTCGGTGTGCCAAAGCCAAATCCGAAGGGGCCGCCGGGAAAACAATCCGACGATTGGCCGCCGCCGAGCGTTCGTCCCTCGGCGTCGTAGGCCTCAAAACTCAGATTCACGCTCGTTGCACACGTCATTTCCACGACGATCGAGTCGCCTGAATGCTTTTCGGATAATTCGAAGCGCGTACTCTGAGAGAACCGTTCGGCCAGCACCAAGCGTTCACTGCCCGGCACCGCGTAGTCGATGGGATGTTTCCCCTGTTGCAGTTGATTGGCAATCGAGTACTCGTGCAACGCGCGGGTCCGTTGCTCCAACCCGTCGGCGGTACTTGTCTGCAACGGCAAATCCGGCACTTTTGGAGATGCGGCTCCGGAAGGCGGGAGAACGGATCCAGCCGGACTGGACGACGTCGTCGGATCCAGCGGTGGGGCATCAAGGGGCACACAGGCCGTCAGCATGAGTCCCAGACCCGCGAGCCCGACCAATATTCCTGAAATTCGTTTCATGACCTGAGCCTATGCAATGGAACCCGGTGCCGGGGAGTACCGCGGATAACAATCCGAACGGCTTCGGATTCGGCCGCGGGCCGCCTACGCCGAGCGAGAATTCCCTTGTGCCGACGTAGGGGCAGCCGTTGACTCAAGGAATGAGTAAAATTCTGCTGCTCGGCGGCACGGGCTGGCTGGGAAGAACACTGGGCCTCCTTGCCTTGGAAGGAAGACACCAGGTCACGGCATTGGCGCGGGGGACCGAGGCGTTTGCCCAGGGCGTTGACGCGGTCGTTGCGGATCGCGACTCTCCCGATGCCTACGCCGGGGTGGAGGACCAGATCTGGGATCTGGTGGTCGAACTGACTTCGTCGCCGAGATTTTGCCGTGAAGCCCTCCACCGGCTCGGCGGGAACGCGCGGAATTGGGTGTTCGTTTCCTCCTGCTCGGTGTACGCCGAACAATCCGTGCCGGGCGCCGACGAGACCGCCGAGGTCCTCGATCCGCTCGATCCAGGCGACGGGGAGGCCGAGGCGGACTATGGACGGGCCAAGTCCGCGTGCGAGGTACTTAGCATGCAGGCCCGCGGCGGCAGGGCCCTGGTGGTCCGCCCGGGACTAATCGGCGGCCCGGGAGACCCCAGCGGACGCAGCAACTACTGGCCGCTGCGTTTTGCCGAGTCGCGGGACCCCGTCCTGGTTCCGGCCGACCCGGAGGGGCGGCAGTGGGTGCAGATCATCGACGTGCGCGACCTTGCCGCGTTCATACTTGAGTCCGGCTTGACGGGGCACCACGGATTCGTCAATGCCGTGGGCGTGCAACACACGCTCGGCCAGGCCTTGCGCCTGGCCCGGGAAGCCGCTGGGGCCGCGAGTTCTGCAGCGAATCCGGAAGCGGACCACGAGCTCGTTGAATACGATGCAGCACGGATGGAAGCGGATCGGGTGGCTCCCTGGGCAGGTCCCAGGTCGTTGCCGCTGGTGCTGCCGGCCGGCTCCGGGTATGCCGGGTTTGCGCGCCGCTCGGACACCCGATCCCTGGCGATGGGGCTGCGCCGCAGGAGCCTTCGCGAGAGTTTTGAAGACATCGTGCGCTCGGACGATGGAAGCGGGACCGGTTCGCTGCGCTCGGGACTCGGTGCCGAGGAGGAATCCGAGCTGATCGCCGGCTAAGGACGTTGGGCGCCGCACCTGGCCATGCGGACCGCCATTTGACAGCATGCGTTCCCCGGCCGCAGGATTGAAAGGTCCCATTGTCGACGTCAGGACCACGACGTGTTGCCAGTTCTCGCCTTCGCCTAATCGCGCCAAGGAAATCTCCATGACCTCCACCCCCGCACGGGGCAGCTCGAGGCCGTGATGAAATTTCGGCGCATCCTTCGTCGAAACGAGAACCACCATGCAACACCCAACCCCCATCGTCATTGACCGCCTGGGTTTTTCCTGGCCCGATGGCGGAACGGTCTTTGACGAGGTCTCAACCACGTTCTCCCGTGGGACCACGGGCCTGATCGGACCCAACGGATCGGGCAAGTCCACGCTTTTGCGCCTTGTCGCCGGCGAACTCAAACCCACCCGCGGCACGGTCCATACCGAAGCCCGGCCTTCCTATCTGGCGCAGGACATCGTCTTGGACACCACTCGAAGTGTCGCAAGCCTGATGGGCATCGCGGGCACCCTGGCTGCGCTGCACCGGATCCTGGACAACACCGCCGAGGACCTGGCGCGGGACATGGAGATTGTCGGGGCCGACTGGGACCTCGAGGAGCGCTCCGCCGCACTGCTTGACGGATACCTGAATGCGGAGATCACCCCGGCATTCCTGAAGCGCACAGTGGGCACGCTCTCGGGTGGTGAAACCATGGCCGTTGCGCTTGCAGGCATCGAAATGCGCGGCGGCGGGATCACCATCCTGGACGAGCCGACCAACAACCTGGACCGCGATGCCCGCCACCGCCTCTACGACATGGTGGAGCGCTTTTCCGGGACCATGCTGGTTTCCACCCACGACAAGACGCTGTTGAAGATGGTCGATTCCCTGGCCGAGCTGCGCCCGGTGAACGTGCGGGCCTTGCGTGCCGAGAAAATGGACCTGGTGCGCTTTGGGGATTGGGGCTCCCGGCAGGAAACCCTGGGGCACGAACGCGAAAGTGCCGCCAGGAGGCTCGGCGATGCGCGCCGCAAGCTGGCGGTGGAACAGCGGCAGAGCCGCGAGGCCGAAACCAAGATCGCCCGGCGCTCCAAACAGGGGCAAAAGGCCGCCGAATCCATGCCGAAGATCCTGGCCAATTCGCTGCGCAACAAGGCCGAGGTTTCCGCGGCGAAGAATCGCGGCATCATGAAATCGCATGAGGCGGACGCCCGTACGGAATTGGCGCAGGCCCGCAACGCGTTGCCCGTCGAACAGCGGATCGGGATCGAGTTGCCCCGGACCCGCGTTCCCGCCGGACGCAGCGTGGTTGAATTTCCGGTCGCCGAAATCGCCCGCGGAATAGTGCTCGAGGGCGGTGAACCCTTGGACGGGGACGCGGTGCTGGGCATCAGGGGACCGGAACGCATTGCCCTGATCGGGGGAAACGGGGTTGGCAAGACGACCATGCTCGGCCAGCTTCAGGCCCGGTCCCGGATGCCTGTCGGGTTCCTGCGGCAGCGACTTGCGTCAGCGGCAGGAGAGGACTGGGAGGGGCTCAACGACGGGATGAGCATGTTGGAGAACCTCCGCCTTTCGGCTCCGGGCGTGGAGCCGGGGTTCCTGCGCGAACAACTGGCCGCCTTCCATTTCCGGGGCGGCCGGGTCGATGAACCGGTAGCCCAGCTCTCGGGAGGGGAGAGGTTCCGGGTGGCGCTGGCGATGATTCTGCTGGCCGACCCCGCCCCGCAATTGCTGCTGCTCGACGAGCCGACCAACAATCTGGACATGGTCACGGTCGAGCAGCTGCTATCGGCCCTTGAATCTTTTGGCGGCGCCATGGTTGTGGCCAGCCACGACGAGGAGTTCCTCGCCGCGCTGGCCACGGATCGCCAGTGGGAGATGAAGCGCGCGGCTACGTTGCCGGGCGCATGACCTTCCTGGTGCCCGGAACATGTGCCGGGGCGTGGGCGACCGAGCGGGCGCCGATTTCCGCCAGCGCGATGATGGCGAAGGCGTTGACCCCGTGAAGCGCCCCGACCCAAGGCAGAGTGGCCAGGAAGGCCACGAAGGCCAGTGTGATTTGCACCGCGACGGCCAGCAGGAGCCACAGGGCCCACTTCAGCCCGGCGTGGGCCAGCAATGCGATGACCACCAGAGCCAGCACCAGCAGCGGAATCACCATCATCCCGATCGTGCCATGCATCTCCGCGGTCCACGGCCGTTCCGCCGGCACTACCCCGTTCTGTAAGTCAGGGATCAGCCCAAACATCGACCACGCGATCAGTGCCGCCTGAACCACAACAGCGGCGGCAATGATGTGCGCAACAACCTTATATGCGGTACGCAACTTGAATATCCTTTCTGGGAATTGCTCAAGGTACCGAAAATGACGGCCAGCAATGGCCACGTGGCCGCTTTCTTGCGGGAAAGGTGCGAGATTGATCTTGTCGTATGGGCGGCCCAAGCAGTTTTGTGGGCCAACCATAGCCCCGCTGCCGAGCCGATACCAGCACAGTCGATGTACCAATTGCTCCCGCGGCGCTTATGGCCTACCAGGCCTCGGCGATGAGCTCGGCCAGGAGTTCTTCGCCGTCCACCTCCAAGCCCCGGGAGCGGAACCAAAGGCTGATGTTCTGGCAGTCGCGTCGAAGATAATCGATGCCTCCTTCGTTTCCTGCAAGATCGACAAATTGCGGCAGGTCAATAACCACGAGCCGTTCACCGGCGGCCAAGACGTTGTAGGGCGAGAGGTCGCCGTGGGCAAAACCCAGCCGGGCAAAGACCTTCATGGCCCACACCATTTGCTCCCAGTAGTGTTCCAGTCGCTCGGAATCGGGATGGACGTGCTGCAGTCGCGGAGCTGCCGCGCCCGGGGACTCCGGGTCTTCTATGAATTCCATGAGGATCTCGGTGCCCATGATCTGCACCGGGTACGGGACCGGCGCACCGGCCTCGAAACACAAACGCAGGTATTGCCATTCGGAGTTTGCCCACCGCGAGGCCTCAACGAGCCGCCCATAGGTGCTGCCGTTCTTCAGCGCACGGGCGTCGCGCGAGCGCTTCACGCTGCGGCCCTGGGTGTAGGTGGAGGACCTGGTGAAGGTGCGTTGCTCCGGAGACCGATAGCGCTTGGCCGCCAACAAGGATCGATGCTCGGTGGTGGCCCGCTCGATGAGGAAGACATCGGCTTCCTTGCCGGTCTTCAGGACGCCGAGTTCGGTGTCGATGGCCGCGGCATCCTCGATGACGAACTCGGGATAGGGCAGCGGGCCGCGCATGAGTTTCTCGGTCGCCGGCCACGTTGACCAGCGTTGGGATTCGGTGAGTTGGTCGTCGAGGTAGTTCCAGTCCTCCTCGCGATCTGCGGGCCTGGTCCTGCCGGGGGAGAGGCGTGGTTCAAAGGTGTCTGAAAAGCTGTTTTCTACGTAATTCTTCATTGCTGGAGTAACTCCTGTGGGAAGGAAATATCGGTTCCGGGGTCATCGTCGGGACACTCATCGGATTCCTCCTTCGGTAGTTACTGGCGTTGGTTCACCAAGCACACCATAGTCATTGGTGGTTGTCAATCACTTCCAGTTTGCGCACGTTTGGCGGGCAGGCGGATCGACCGCCATGGCGATAAGCGCTCGGTGCTTGCGGGATGCCGGAAAAGGTCGCCAAGGTAGGGCGCGGATCGACCGGTGTCGCTGAAGCGGTCGCGCGGGGACCGCCGAGCGTGCTCCTGTTGCGGTCACGGGAGACCTGTTCGCGGGGGTGCGGCTCCGGTCCCGGATCGCACTGTTCCATGTCGGACGCGGCGAGACATCCGGGTGTTCACCGCGCAGGCGGTCGCCTCGAGACAGGAGATTGCTTGTCAGTCGGGACATTGCACCCTATGCTCCGATCATGGCCTGGATACCGCGACGATCGACTCGTGCTTTTGCCGGCGCCGGAGCAGCACTGGTGCTGGGCGGGGCGGCGCTCTGGGGTGTCAGTTCGGCAACCGCCCGCTCCGGGGTCGAGGTGCTCGTGGGCGCCACTCCCTTCGAATGCGTGGAGCCGGGAGCCGTCACCACGAACGACTTGCAGCTGGGCAGTGACGACGGTGTGACCTTGACCCTCCCTGCCCTGAACGTCACGAGAAACATGGACTGCAGGTTCACTTTCATCGTGCACAACACCAGCAACGTCGACGTCAAGGTGAAGTCCTTGGACATCCAGCTCGCCGGCCCCGGCAACGGAACCGGTGTCCGGATCGGAACGCTCGAGTTCAACGACAACACGTTTCGAGCGCTGGACAATCAGGAGGCCGACGCCCGCTTCGAGATCAACGATTCGCTGCCCGCCGGTGAAGCCGCGCGCGTCACCGCGATGGTTGGTTCCATGCCTGGCTGTCTGGGCGCCGGGGGCAGCCAGAGCATGGTCAACAGCCCGAGCCTCAGGATCTCCGCACTCGGGTTCGGCGGGGACGTTTCGCCCCGCGGCCCGGTCTACTCGCTGATGGGAACCGCGGAATCAAGCTGCGAGAGCTGACGGGGGTACGCGGGCCTATTTCCTGATGTCGATGATCAGGTTGGTGATCCGCAGGGTGCAGAGGCGCTCGCCGGCTTCGTTCTCGATGACGACCTGGTGGCTGGCCATGCGGCGGCCCAGGCTGATGGGCGTCGCGGTGATCGTGATCAAGCCGCTGCGCGCACCCTTGTGGTGCGTTGCCGAGACGTCGACGCCCACGGCCGACTTGCCCATGGTCGAGGCGTGCTTCACCGCGGCCCACGAGCCAACGGCCTCGCCCACGGCCAGCGATGCGCCACCGTGCAGCAGGCCGAAGGACTGGCGGTTGCCCTCCACCGGCATGGTCGCCACGACCTTCTCGACCGACTCCTCGATGATCTTGACGCCCATCTTGAGATCAAGCTCGCCCAAGGCAATCTGCCAGACTCCGTCGATGGACGTTTCCGGTGTGGGCGCGGTGGGGCGCTGTGCGCTCATGCTGCAATTCTCCTGAATGTCGGGGCTGTGTGACGCCCGAGGCTCGTGGTGTTCTTCCCCATACTGTACTGTGGTTGCTAATACTGACCGATCGTTCAGGAAGGATTTCGTCGATGACGACAACTCCCATGGCTCCACTCGTTCCCAGCTTCATCCAAAACTCGTGGTGGACCCCGTCCGAGCCGGTCGGCGGCACGCCCGTGCGCGATGCCAACACCGGCGCTCCGCTGGCCACGGTCAACAGCGACGGGATGGACCTGGCCGCCGTCGTCGAGTACGGACGAACCGTGGGCCAGGCCGAGCTCGGCAAGCTCACCCTGCACGAGCGCGCCCTGAAGCTCAAGGAACTTGCCACATTCCTCAACGACCACCGCGAGGTGCTTTACGAGATCTCCTACCAAACCGGTGCGACCAAGATCGACTCGATGGTGGACATCGACGGCGGCATCGGCGTGCTGTTCACCTTCTCCTCCAAGGGACGGCGCGAACTGCCGAATTCCAATGTCATCCTCGACGGGCCCATGGAAGTGCTTTCGCGCGACGGCTCCTTCGCCGGCGAACACATCTACACCCGCATCCCCGGCGTTGCGGCACAGATCAATGCCTTCAACTTCCCGGTCTGGGGCATGCTGGAGAAGTTCGCCCCCGCCTTCATCGCCGGCGTTCCGACCATCGCCAAGCCGGCAACCCCCACCGGCTACGTGGCGGAGGCCATGGTGCGCCTGATGGTCGATTCCGGCATCCTGCCCGCCGGCTCCATCCAGCTCATTTCCGGTTCCGCGCGCACCCTGTTGGACGTGCTGGACTACCGCGACATGCTTTCCTTCACCGGCTCGGCCTCCACCGCCTCCTCGCTGAAGTCCCACAAGAACGTCATCGACGGGGGAGTGCGCTTCACGGCCGAGACCGACTCGCTCAACGCCGCGATCCTGGGTCCGGACGCCGTTCCCGGAACCCCGGAATTCGAGGCCTTCGTCAAGGCGGTCACCACGGAGATGACCTCTAAGGCGGGGCAGAAGTGCACCGCCATCCGGCGCAACATCGTGCCCGCCGCACTCGTTGCAGACGTGGTCAAGGCGGTGGGCGCGCGCATCGACGAGCGCGTGGTCATCGGCGACCCGCGTGCAGAGGGCGTCACCATGGGGGCCCTGGCTTCCCTGGAACAGCTGCGCGACGTGCGCGCGGCCGTCGAAGAGATGATCGCCGCCGGCGGCGAAATCGCCTACGGCACCCTGGATGCGCCGGTGGTCCGCACCACCGGCGGCGAGGAGAAGACAGTCGATGCCGGGGCCTTCATGTCCCCACTGCTGCTCACCTGGGACGACGTGGACAACCAGGCCGTGCACAGCCGCGAGGCCTTCGGCCCCGTGTCCTCGGTGATCGGCTATTCCGACCTCGGCGACGCCATCCGCCTCGCGGCCATGGGATCGGGATCCCTAGTGGCCACGGTGTGCACCAACGACCCCGAGACCGCGCGCGTCCTGACCACCGGCATCGCCTCGCACCACGGCCGGGTCCACATGCTCAACCGCGAGACTGCACGCAGTTCCACCGGCCACGGCTCCCCGGTTCCGCACCTGGTCCACGGTGGACCGGGCCGCGCCGGCGGCGGCGAGGAACTCGGCGGCATCCGCTCGGTGAAGCACCACATGCAGCGCACCGCCATCCAGGGCTCGCCGAACATGCTCACCGCCGTCACCGGAATCTGGCACACCGGTGCCGACCGCGTGGTTGCCGGCGCCGCGGAGTTCGGCGCCGTCGAGGGCGCGATCCACCCGTTCCGCAAGTCGCTGGCCGAGCTGAGGATCGGCGACGCCTTCGCCTCGCCTCTGCGCGAGGTCACGCTGGCCGAGATCACCGCGTTCGCCAACGAAACCGGCGACACCTTCTACGCCCACACCGACCGTGCCGCGGCCGAGGCCAACCCGTTCTTCCCCGGCATCGTGGCCCACGGGTACCTGTTGGTCTCCTGGGCCGCGGGACTTTTCGTCCAGCCCGCCCCGGGCCCGGTCCTTGCGAACTACGGACTGGAGAACCTGCGCTTCATCACCCCGGTGCCGGACGGGGACTCGATCCGGGTCACGTTGACCGCCAAGAAGATCACCCCGCGCGTCACCGACGAGTACGGGGAAGTCGCCTGGGATGCTGTCATCAACAACCAGGACGGCGAGATCGTGGCCACCTACGACGTGCTGACGCTGGTGGAAAAGGAAAACACCACCTACGCGAACTGGGCCTAACCTCCCGCCCCTGGCAACACCGATGGCCGACCGCCCGATTACCGACACCGGGATGCGGGCGGTCGGCCGTTCGGATTCTCCCGGGCCCCGGTCCGGCAGCGGGACGCGCCCGTGGGGGAGATCCGTGGCCCCCGGAGCACCGGATGTGAGAAGGTTGCGGGCAAAGGGACACAGCGCGCCGGTGCGCGCAGGCCGGCGCAACCTGGCGAGCGTTTGAGGAATGAGGGTTCGATGAATTCACCGGTGCTTCGGGATGCCGACGCCTGGACCGAGCGGGAACAGCTGGATTTCTTCGAGTCTGCAGAGTTCGCCGGCATCCTGGTGGAAGTCGTTCGGCCGATGGGCATCGAGCAGGCCCGGGTCTCCCTGTCGGAGCTGCACCACCGGCCCGGGGCCGGGGTGTCCGGTGTCTTTGAGGCAACCGACGGATCGACCACCCTCTACCTGGGGGCCACCGCGGAGAAACTGGAGAAGGTCCCCGCCGGTGCCGTGCGCCTGGACAGCGGGCGGGGCACCGTCGTCGTTTGGCTGCATCCGGCCGACCCGCTGCTGCCGGGATTGCGGTTGGCGACCACACCGGAGCTGGTCGAGCAAAGTTGGGGCGGTGGCCGTGCGCTGGAGGAGTTGCGCACCTTGGCCTATCGCCCGCTGCGGCGGGCCGTTTTGCTTGCGCGCTTCGGGGACGGCAACCAGTTGTTCCTCAAGGTGCTGAGGAAAGACGCGCAACTCCTCCACGAAAAGCACCTGGCCCTGTTGCAGGCAGGGGTCCCCGCACCAACGCCGGCCGGCCCGCCCATCGACGGAGTGCTCGCGTTTCACCGGGCCGAGGGCGTGCCGTTGGCCGAAGACCTGATGCACGCCCCGGACCTGCCGCTGGACCCGCACCGGATCATTGGGCTCCTTGATTCGTTGCCGCATACGCTCATGGACGTTCCGGCACGGCCGGCATGGTCGGACCGCCTGGGCTGGTACGGGCACGCCGCCCAGACCGCCATGCCGGACCAAGCCGAAAACATCGGGGCACTGATCCAACACCTGGCCCGGATCCTGGAAACCTCCCCACGCGGTGAGCTGGTTCCCAGCCACGGGGACTTCTACGAGGCAAACATCTTCGTCACCGACGGGACCATCACCGGCTTGCTGGACATTGATTCAGCCGGCCCCGGGTATCTCGTTGACGATCTGGCGTGTTTTCTTGGCCACCTGGCCGTCCTCCCGGGGCTGGACCCGCGGTATGAACGGGTCGGCGGCTATCTGGAGCGCTATGCCCAGGCCTTTGAAGCGGAACTGGGCAACCGCGGGGTATCGGCCAACGGGCTGTACGCCCGGGCCGCGTGCGTCGTCCTGTCGTTGGTGGCCGGTGCGCGGGATGAATCCAATCCCGACTGGAGATCCGTGGCCATGGACCGCTTGCGGCGGGTCGAGGAATTGCTGGGCAAGGCGACGTAGGAATTCGCCCCGATGGGCGGGTAAACGAGGTGACGGCATAAAGATGAGAAGGTTCTCATCCTGTTCTCCTCTTCGACTCACATTCAGTGGCCATGCTGGAAGCAGAACAACAGCAGAACAACGAACGAGGGGTAAGAAACCATGAAGAAGTCACGCACATTTTGGTCCATCACCGGCGCGCTGGGCGTAGTTGCCATCGGAGCCAGTGTTGCAGTTGCCCAGCCGGCCCTCCCGATCAACGAGACCGCGACGAAGCACGGAATCTCCTCCGCGGAGCGGGTGGCCGACTCGGCACAGGCCTCGGCCAGCGTGGCCGACTCGGCACCTTCCGCGGCCTCCGCAGTGTCCGCCAAGTCCGCTGTCTCGCCGGTGTCGGCTAAGTCGGCTGTCTCGCCGGTGTCGGCTAGGTCGGCTGTCTCACCGGTTTCCGCGAAGTCGGCGGTCTCGCCGGTTTCGGCCAAGTCCGCCGTGTCCCCGGTGTCACCGATGTCGCCGCAGTCCGCACCGTCGGCTTCAAGCGCCAGCTAGAACGCACTCGTAGTTACCCCGGTGGGTTGCGCTTCCCGTGGGGAACCGCAACCCACCGCTTTCTTCGTGTCCGGAACGGCGGTCTCAGCACACTGCAACCCATTGCATAGGTCCTAGTCAAAGCCTCGGGAGTCCGTGGAAGTGACATGGCATACTGTTGGTGTGAATCCAGAATCTGACAACGCCCGGCCGTTGGATCGGGTCTCCGCGACCCGAATGTGGGACGAGTACTCAATCGCTCATCCGGAGCCAGTGCGCCAATGCCCGGAGTACACGGTCGAGCGTTTCGGGGACTCGGCGGTTCTGGCCGACGCGCTCCTGGATGAAGTGATCCACGGCAGCAAGCGGGCCACGTCCACGCTGGCCCGGGAATTCCTTGACGACGGACAACCGCTTCCGCGCGTCGGTTCGCATTGGATCGCGTGTGACGGTGCGGGACTGCCCCGCGTCATCCTGAAAAGCGTGGAGTTGCGGATCGGCGCCTTTGACAGCGCCGACGCGGATTTTGCCAGGGACGAGGGCGAGGATGACCGGTCATTGGAAAGCTGGCGGCATGAGCACCGAAAATACTGGCAGCGCACCGAAGCCGCGCGGGGCCGCACCTGGAGCGAGGACGACGAGATCGTTTTCGAAAGGTTCTTGATCGTGTGGCCGCCGGCGTATGCAGGGCAGCGTCCCGGATCCCTGGAGGCGGATTCACCAACGGATCCGTGAATCCACCGGGCAACACGGCTCCAGGGCGATGCATATACGACGACTTCACCTGCCCGTTGTTCCCGATTCGACGTCGACACGTGCGGCATCCCCGAACGGTCCCGATGCCTGGCGGTGGTGGAAACCGGGAGCCCCTGACCGCGGTACCTCCGTCGGCGGCAGGGACAGGCCACGGAAGCGCGAGTCCGCGGTGGTGGCGCGCGGCTCCGCCCGGGAAATTTCCGCCGCCACAAGGCTTCCATGAACAGGCGGGACCCTGCCCCTGAACGGCCGGAACCTCAGGCCAGATGCGCCTTCACCGCAGGCATCAAACCGGGTAATTAAGGGGTGAGCCCACGTATTGCCGACGCGTTTTTCGCAGACGTATGCTTCGCACATCTGGGGGCGTAGCTTGTCTATCCGCGATCCGCGAAGGGGACTCCGGATGGAGTTCGTACTTGCTGGGAGTACGAACCGTCAGCTACCCGCCGGATACGGTTTCCTACTCGAAGATCAGAGGGATCTCATGAACAAGCTGTTTGCCATTCCCAGTGCAATTCTCCTCGCGGCCGCAACGCTGTGGGTCGCACCGGCAACCGCGGCTCCTCCGCCCGGTACCCAGCTCTCCGGAGCCATCTTCACCTCGGATTCTTCCGGAGTACCCGTCAACTTGAACATCTACGACGCGAAGGAAGATGTTTACCTCAACGGCGGGCCCGGAATCAACGCCCCCGATGACGCAGCGGGTCTGCCAGCCGGCACGTATTCTTTCCAAGTCACGGATCCTTCCGGAAAGGTCTTGCTCTCCTCCGACGGGGTTGAGTGTCGGCAGTTCTCCGTGAACGCCAGTGGCGTCATCCAGGACACGTCGCCGTCCGGCGCCTGCGCTCACGCCACGGGGCTGGACGGTGAAGACGGAGGAGCAACGGTCCAGTTGTTCCCCTACGCGGACACCCCCAACAACGGCGGGGTCTACAAGGTCTGGGTTACCCCGACCGACAAGTTGGACTGCGATGCCGCCGGCAACAAGAACTGCTTCGTTCCCCGGTACAGCAAGACCGACAACTTCAAGGTGCGTAGCGACATGATCGTCGAAATCGACGTGCGCTTCTGGAAGAACGGCGTGGCCATGGACGGCTACGCTGCCACTTGGGTGGACACCAACGGTGCCCACAACATCAAGTACTCCGAATGGAACCCGGCCGTGCTTGCCTTCCACGAGGCCCACTTCGAGGCAACGGAGCAGGGCACGCACTCGATCCGCGTGGCCAGCCAGCCCGGCTGCGCCATCGTGGCGGTCCAGGCACCAGACGGATCCTCCGCGAAGGTCAGGGGCGGAACCGCAACGGTTCCGGTCACGGTCGCGGACCACACCGAAGGGGACCACACCTACTTCGTGGACGTCAGCTGCAACTAGGGAAATACGCCGGTCTGGTGTCCGGAGCCGGACACCGGACAATTACCGGCAATGACCGGCAAGATGCGGGCCACGGTCAACGACCGTGGCCCGCACCGTGGAACGGCCGAGGGCCAGTCGCGCTCCGGCTAAAGGTCAGGAAGGGTCCTCGAAGCGGTATCCCATGCCGCGCACCGTGGTGAACCATTCCGCGCCCAGCTTGTTGCGCAGGTACCGCACATACACGTCGACGACGTTGGAGCCCGGGTCGAAGTCGTAGCCCCAGACGCGGGAGAGCAGCTGCTCGCGGCTGAGCACCTGCCCGGGGTTGCGCATGAAGGCCTCGGCCAACCCGAATTCCCTGGCAGAGAGGTCGATTTCGCGCCCGTGCAGGCGCGTGCGGCGGCTGCCGGAATCCAGTTCGAGCGGTCCCACGCGAATCACCTGGTCCTCGGGTGCGGCGGCCTGGGGACGCAGTCGCAGGCGCACCCTGGCAAGCAGCTCCTCGAAGCGGAAGGGCTTGGCCATGTAGTCATCGGCGCCGCCCTCGAGTCCCGCAACGGTGTCATCGACGCTTGAACGCGCCGTGAGGATGATGACGGGGGTGTCGACGTTGGTGGACCGGATGCGGGACAGGACCGAGAAGCCGTCCTCGTCGGGCAGTCCGAGGTCCAGGATGATCAACTCGAAGTCGCCGGTTTGGGCCAGGTAGCCGCCTTCCTTGCCGGTGTCGGCGACCGTCGGCGCGAAGCCCGAGGCCTTGAGCCCCTTGGCGACAAAGGAGCTGATGCGGTCCTCGTCCTCAATGATCAGTATCCGGCTCATCTTCTTCTCTTTCCAGGCAAGTGGGGATCTCAATGACGAAGGTCGAGCCAACGCCCACATCGGAGCTGACACCGACGCTCCCGCGGTGGGCCTCGGCGATCGCCGAGACGATGTTCAGTCCCAGGCCGGAGCCCTCGGTGCGTTTCGAATTGTGGCCCCGGCCAAAGCGCTCGAATATCCGGTCCTGGTCGGCAACGGCGATGCCGACGCCCTCGTCGCGGACCCAGAGACGCAGGACCTGCTCGTTGTCGGCTTCGGTCGTGATGTTGGTTCCCATGGTAATCGTGGACCCGTCGGCGGAGAACTTCACTGCGTTGGAGCACAATTGCAGCATCGCCTGGGTGATGCGCTGGGGATCGACATCCGCCGTGGCCTCCACGCGGTGACCGATCCTCCAGACGCGGTCGCCGAGCGGGCGCGCCTTGTCCAACAATTCATCGAGCAGCGTGCCGATGTTCGTGGCGACGGGCTGGACGAAATCGACCCTGTTGGAATTGGCCAGCGTGACCAGGTCGTTGATGAGGAACGACATCCGGTCCAGTTCCGCCAGCGCGATTTCCCGGGACTGGTTGACGTCCTCGGGGTCCAGCGGGTCCATGAGTTCGAGGTGCCCTTGCACGATGGTCACCGGCGTCCTGAGCTCATGGCCCACGTCGTCGAGGAGCTGGCGTTGGGAAACCATGGCGTTTTCCACGCGGTCCAGCATGGCGTTGACCGTGATCGTCAGTTCGGCGAGGTCGTCGCGCCCGACCACCTCGATGCGCTGGGACAAATCCGACTCGGAGATCTTCCGGGCGGTGTCGCGCAACAGGGCCACGGGGCGCAGGAACTTGCCCACCAGCAGCCAGCCGGACGCCCCGGCCACCAGCAGGATGACGAGGCCGACCAGCACGTACATCATGAAGCCGCGGTTCAGCGCCTGCTTTTCGGCGGTGTAGTCGTAGGCGAGGAAAAGGTGTGCCGGCGGTTGCGGCTGGGCAAGAGTCAAGGGAATGCTCACCACGCGGTAGGTGGCCTGGCTTGTCGGCACCGTTTGGAGCATGACTCTCTCGTCGGGTGCGTCGTTCACCGCCCAAGCGATGAACCCCGGGTCGTTTTCCGGGCGCATCTGCACGATTTCCGGGGCGGTCCACCGCACGCTGTCGTTCACCATGCTGAGCATTCCCTCGTGCCTGGCCGGCAGCGTCTGTTGCATGGCCGTGTACAGCAGGACCTCGGCCGTGAGCGGCTCGGCGGCCGTCGCCGAATCGGCACTGCGTGCGGCCAGCACCTGGAATTCCTGGACGCTGCGCTTGAGCGAGTCGTCGATGCGCGCATCCATGGTCTGGACCTGCAAGAGGTAGACCACTGTTCCGGTGACGGCGAAGGCCAAGGTGATCAAGCCGAGCATTCCGGCCAGGACCCGGGTGCGGACGGAGAACCCGCGGCGGGCATATTTTGTGCCCTCGGGTGCGTTTGCCAATTGCTGGGCGAATTCGGGAATTCTAATCATCGTCGTCATCCGACCCGTCATCGTCGTCGTCCGCATAGTCGTCATCGTCGTCGACTTCCGAAGGCGGCAGCGGCTTGACCGGTGCGGACTTGCTGGGCAGGACTGTCGGTTTCGGGGCGGGCTTGGGCGAGGGCTTGACGGTGGGCTTGGGGGAGGGCTTTGCCGGGGGCTTGGAAGATTCCGCGGGGGAGCTCGGTGTGGGCTTCGGGGAGGGGCTTGGTGCCACGGAGGAGGGCGACGGGCTGGCCGGCGCGGTCCCCTGCTCGACGTTGATCGCCGGGCCAAGGTTCACCGCGGGGGGAGCCGACAACCCCAGGGCCACCACGTAGGTCCCCAACCCCAGGGTCAAGAACACCGCCAGCCAGGCCACGATCTTGCCAGTTTTTCCCAATCCCATGACCACAAGTATGTCCGATGATGATGAGACCCAAATGAGAAGGGGTTCCAGACGGAATGGCAGGAGGCTAAATTTCCCGATGCTCGGCAATGGGTGGCCCGGAATCTGAAGGGGACCGTAGAGCATCCGCAGATCCGAACCGTCCCGCTTATTGACAGCGGCAGGGCCAAGGTCGACCCTGAAAGTTGGGGGTATCAAGGTATTCCGAGGCTATCGGAATGCAGGTTGGCTGGTGTGCAGGACTTGGGGACGGGCATCGCTATGAGCACTGTTGTTGGAGGAGAAAAAATTCGGCGCGGTTGGCTAAATGTGGTCCAAGCCGGACCCGCATTGGTCCAGGGTCGTCGCATCGTGAAAAACATACCGAGGCTGAAGGAAGCCGCCGGTCCGAAGTGGGGCTCGGTCGATGTTTGCGGCGAAGGCGGGCCACCCTGCCGGTTGCTGGTCATCGGGGAATCCACCGTTGCCGGGACGGGCGCTCCCACCCACGAACTCGCGCTGACCGGCCAGCTGGCGGTGGGGCTCTCGGCCCGGCGCCACCGGCCGGTGGCTTGGGAAGCGCAAGGGGCCAACGGGGCGACTCTGGTACGCATAGGAAGCGAGGTCCTGGGGCTGGTCCAGTATCCAGACCCGGACATTGTCGTCTTGGTTGCCGGTGCCAATGACGCCATGGCCGGGCGGACCCCGGCGCATTGGGGCGGGGACCTGCGCAGGATTCTGGCGGCCTTCCTTGATCCTGGCAGGCCCAGGGAAATCGTCGTCGCGGGGGTGCCGCCCTTCAGGTTCTTCCCTGCGCTGCCGGTGCCGTTGAACGAGTTCCTGGAACGCCGGGCGAGCCGCCTGGATGAAGTGTCGGCGCGGGTGTGCAGGGAACTGGGTCTTGCCTTCGTGTCTTTCGCCGATGATCCGCCGCTGGGGGAAGCCTACTTCGCTGCCGACCGTTTCCATCCCTCGGTGGCGGGCTACGGGCACTGGGCGAATTTTCTGCTCGATGCGCTGAACGAACCCCGGCCGGAACTCGCCTCGGCCTAGCGGCCATTCGTGAAAACAGCGGAGGCCTGTTTCCTGCCCCGAGGGGCGGAAACAGGCCTCCGCTGTTCGCTGTGTGGAAGCGGCCCTAGTAGGCCTTGACGCGCTGTTCGACGATGAGGTGGATGAGGGCGAACTGGCCCTTCTCGTCGATTGCCGTCAGTGCGGCCTGCAGGGCTGCCGGGATCTCGCTGTCGTTTTCGACACGCACGCCGAATCCGCCGAAAGCCTGGGCCATCAACGCGAAATCAGGGTTCTTGAGCTGGGTGCCGGAAACGCGTTCCGGGTAGTGGCGCTCCTGGTGCGTGCGGATGGTCCCGTATTCCTGGTTGTCCATCACGATGACCAGCGGGGTGGCACCGTACTGCGCGGCGGTCGCCAGCTCCTGGCCGTTCATCAGGAATTCCCCGTCGCCGGCAATGGTGACCACGCGGCGGCCCGGGAAGTTCAGCGACGCGGCAATGGCCGAGGGAACCGAGTAGCCCATGGAACCGTTGCGGGCCGAGATCATCGACGCGTATTCCTCGGTGGGGAAGTAGCGGTGTGCCCAGTTGGTGTGCTCGCCGGCGCCCAGGGTAATCATGGCGTCCTGCGGCAGGCCGGCGACCAGGTTGGCCATCATGGTGTCCATGCGGGCGGGGCCCTCGGTGGGGGTGGCAGCGGGAAGCGCCGCAAACTTTTCCTGTTCGGCGCGCATGCGGTCGGTGAAGGACTTCCATTCCGGCTTGCCGGCGAAGTCCATCATGACCAGGTCGCGCACGAAGACGTCGGGCTTGGACACGATCTGGTGGGAGACGGGGCCGGAGCGGCCGCGCAGGGACGGGTCGATGGTGACCAGGAAGTTCTTCTTGGACCAGTCCTGGCGCACCAGGAAGCCGTCGGTGATCACGTCGCCCGGGACGGTGCCGACGAAGATCAGCAGGTCGGTCTCCTCGAGCAGGTCGTAGGTGGGCTTCGGGCGGCCGTAGCCGATGGGGCCGACGTAGGAGGGGGAGCTGAAGGGGATGTTGCCCTCGCAGCGCCACTCGACCGCGGCGGCCAGGTGGTGCTCCTCGAGCCAGTTCGTCAGCGCGGTGGTGCCTTCCTGGGTCCAGTCGTTGCCGCCCAGGACGAACAGCGGCTTGGTGGATTCCTCGAGTGCTGCCTTGAGTTCCTTCCAGTCCGTCACCGTCATGCCGCCGGCGGCCACGGGGATGACCGGGTGGAGGGTGGGGTCGACCATTTCGCGGATGATGTCCTCGGGAAGCCCGACAACCACGGGACCGGGGCGTCCGCTCATGGCTGCAAACATGGCCTCGGCGACGATCTCCGAGGCGCGCTCGGCGTGGTCAAGGACCATGACGCGCTTGGCCCCGGTGTCGAACCAGCCCTTGATGTCGAACTCCTGGAAGGCCTCGCGGTCGCGGTGGGCGAAGGGGATCAGGCCGACGAAGAGCACCATCGGGGTCGAGTCCTGCCACGCGGTGTGCAGGCCGACGTGCGCGTTGGCGGCACCCGGGCCGCGGGTCACCATGGCGATGCCCGGGCGCTGGTGCATCTTGCCGTCGGCCTCGGCCATGTAGGCGGCGCCGCCCTCGTGGCGGCACACGACGGTCTCGATGGGGGAGTGGTGCAGGCCGTCCAAGACGTCGAGGTAGCTTTCCCCGGGGATCACATAGGTGCGTTCCACGCCGTGGGCAACCAGGGTGTCGACGATGATGTGGCCTGCCGACTTCTTGCTCGTGGCCGGGGATTCGGGGAGTGCTTCTAGGGTTTGGGCGCTCATGGCAATTGCTCCTTGTAGTCTCCGTGGTGGACGGGACATGTGTTGCTAAGTGGGCACTACGTTGTGCCCACCGAGGTCGAACGAAATCTCAAGTTTCAGCAAATGTACATGATGTCGGCCACTTGCCCGCAGTATTCACCGAAACGCTTCTGTCATATTGGGTTGTTGATCACAATGTCTTGTTTTTCGCCCGAATACCGGCAGCGGGCGTCGCCGGCCCGGCCCGGGTTTGACGAACCGCGCGACCCAGCGTTTGGCCGCCTGGCCTAGGGTGGGGAGCATGACTCCCCGCCCATCTTCCCGGCCGACGGCGTCTCTGCGACCCTGGACCGACTCCGCGGAAGACCTTGCATCGATTTTGGCGGCTTTTGGGGCCGACGACATGGCCGGCCAGGCCGGTGAACCCATGAATTCCGTGGCGGCGGCACGGCGCTGGGTGGCGCCGTGGATCGACCCGGACAACAAATCCGCCGTGGCCTTCGCCATCGAGAAGGACGGTGCAGCGGTCGGGCACGTCATGGCCAGCTCCATTGACTACCGCAACGAAACGGCGTGGGTCTCCTATTGGGTTGCTTCCTGCGCACGCGGTGCCGGGCTGGCATCGCATGCGACGGCGGCATTGGCCGAGCACTGTTTCGGGACGCTGGGCCTCTTCCGCCTCGAGCTGGCCTACAGGGTGAACAACCCCGGTTCGGCGGCGGTGGCAAGGAACGCAGGGTTCGTGGTCGAGGGACTGGAGCGGGCCAAGCTGCGCTATCTGGACGAGCACGGCCAGGCGGAACGCTTCGATGTCCAGACATGCGCCAGGCTGCGCAGCGATGGCCCGGCGCCGGCGATGCCGCTGGGGATCCGCCCATAGGGGGCCCACCGCGAAGCCGGCCGTGCCGGGGGAACGACAAGGGCCCGGAACCAAGGGTTCCGGGCCCTTTGTCACAGGGTGTGGTGCTGGGTTGCGCCTATGCCGTGTAGGGGCTCGGCGGGTATTTCGCGTTCTTGGCCTGGTCGGCGTTGATCGCGTTTTCGGTGGGCACGTTCCGCCAAGCGAACCAGCCGTAGATGCCGGCCAGCGCCTGGAAGACCGTGACGCCGAGCAAAGCCAGCGCAGGGTTGGTGCCGAAGAGCACGGCGACATAGACAATGGCCGAGACGGTGCCGGCCAACCATGCCCAGCGGTACCCGCACGCGATGCCGATGAGGGCAACGACCAGTGCGGCCTCGGCGACGAAGGAGATCCACAGGGAGGCGGTGCCATCGGTGAAGATGAACCCGGAGGTCAGCATGGGGCCCATCCTCAGGGCGGTGAAGACCAGCACCAGCAGCGCGCCCACCAGCAACGAATTGATGCCGAAACCGCGCTGGATGACCTTGCGGCCAAAGCGTCCGGAATTTTCAAAGCGGGAGAAGCGCCACAGACCAAATGCGGCGGCCAGCAGTGCCGGCACGGCGTACAGGAGCATGGACGCCTCGAATTGCAGGGCGATGACCAGGGGTCCGGCGAAGACCGCGAGGATCTGGGCCCACCAGCCAAGGTCGTTGCGCCTGGCCAGCACCACCATGGCAATGCAGCTGAGCAGCGCCGAAACGGCAAAGAGTGCCACCTGGGTTCCGGAATCGGTTCCCGGGGCCTGGGAGAAAAGATTGTAGAAAAGTTCGTCCACGAAGAATACTGCCTATTCACAAAGAAAAATGGTGGGGGCGGTGCGATGCCTCAACTATTGATCGTAGCGCGACTTGCTGTGGCGAACCTTATTTCCCGTTCTGGTGTAAGCCATCGAACATCATGGTGATGGCGTGTTCTTCGACCTGCTCGGCGGTGACGTTGCCGTCTTCCCTGAACCACTCGACCAGCGAGTTGATGGTGCCGAAAAGCAGGCGGGTGGTGGTGCGCGGATCGATGTCGGAGCGCAGCGAGCCTTCGTGCTGGGCCTCGACCACGAGATCCGAGACGCGGCGGTCCACCGCGCGGCGGCGCTCCAGGGCGTCGCGCTCGATCTCGGTGTTGCCGCGCAGCCGCAGCAGCAAGGTCACGTATTGCTGGCGCTTGACCAGCACCCGGATCGTGGAGCGGAGGAAGAACTTCAGGCGCTCCTCGGCGGTGCCGGTGACTGCACGCTCGTCCTCGGCTATGGCCTCGAGGGGAACCAGTGCCTCGTCCAGGGCAAGGCGCAGCAAATCGCCCTTGGAAGGCACATGGTGGTAAATGGCCGACTTGCTGATGCCCAGGTTTTCCGCGAGCTTGCCCATCGACGTCGCATCGTAGCCGTGCTTGTTGAATACTTCCACGGCGATGGACAGGACGGAGTCCTGGTCGTATCCGGGGCGGCCACGTTTGGTCGGTGAGGAGTTGGCGATGCTGGCAGTCATGATTCCTCATTCTCTCACGAACGGTCGGTCCGGAAATCGGTGGCGGTAATGGTGCGCTGCGGGCGGGGATGCGGCTACACCGTTCCCCGCCTGCAGAGCAACGGTGGACCTACTTGTTGCGCAGGTCGTAGATGCGGCGCAGCTTGCCCGAGGAACGGGCCAGGGATCCCGGGTCCACGACGTCGATGGCGCAGGATGATCCGACGTGGATCTTGATTTGCTGGGCAAGTTCCTTGCCGGCGGCCTCCGCACGGTCGGAGGTGCAGTCCTCGCGGCGTTCGATCTTCACCGCAAGCTGGTCCATGCGCCCGGGGCGGGTGATCTCCAGCTGGAAGTGCGGGGAGAGGCCGTCGATGCGCAGGGCGATCTCCTCGATCTGGGAGGGGAAGAGGTTGACCCCGCGCAGGATGATCATGTCGTCGCTGCGCCCGGTGATGCGGCCCATGCGGCGGTGGCCCGGACGGGCGGTGCCTGGCAGCAGCCGGGTGAGGTCGTGGGTGCGGTAGCGGATGATCGGCAGGGCCTGCTTGGTCAGCGAGGTGAAGACGAGTTCGCCGTGTTCGCCGTCGCGCAGGACCTTGGTCGGGTCGAAGGCATCGATGATCTCGGGGCGGAAGTGGTCCTCCCAGATGTGGCTGCCGTCCTTGGTCTCGTTGGATTCCCCGGCGACGCCCGGGCCCATGACTTCGGAGAGGCCGTAGATGTCGCAGGCGTCG
The DNA here is from genome assembly GCF_045798555.1 of Paeniglutamicibacter sp. MACA_103. Lineage (NCBI taxonomy): Bacteria > Bacillati > Actinomycetota > Actinomycetes > Micrococcales > Micrococcaceae > Paeniglutamicibacter > Paeniglutamicibacter sp. MACA_103. The sequence continues at coordinate 72,408 of NZ_JBIXLN010000021.1, forward strand.
ATGTCGAACATGACCTCGAGCTCGTGGCGCATTTCCTCGGTCCACGGCTCGGCACCGAGCACCGCGACCTTCAGCGAGGTCTTGCGGGGGTCCAGGCCCTGGCGCTGCATGGCATCGCCGATGGTGAGGAGATAGGTCGGGGTGCACAGGATCGCATCCGGCTCGAAGTCGTTGATCAGGGTGATCTGCTTCTCGGTCTGGCCGCCGGACATCGGGATCACGGTGGTGCCGAGGCGTTCGGCGGCGGCATGTGCCCCCAGGCCGCCGGTGAACAGCCCGTAGCCGTAGGCGTTGTGGACCTTCCAGCCGGGTTTGACGCCCGAGAGGCGCAGGCAGCGCGCACCCATCTTGGCCCAGTCGTCCAGGTCCTGCTGGGTGTAGCCGACCACGGTGGCCCGGCCGGTGGTGCCGGAGGAAGCATGGATGCGGGCGACCTCGTGCTGCGGGACGGCGAACATGCCGAACGGGTAGGTCTTGCGCAGGTCTTCCTTTTCGGTGAACGGGAACTTGGCCAGGTCGGCCAGTTCCTTGAGATCGCTCGGGTGCACGCCCGCGGCATCGTACTTTTCCTTGTACAGCGGGACCCTGTCGTACGCGTAGGCCAGCGTGTCCTGCAGTCGCGTGAGCTGGATCGATTCGATCTGGTCGCGGCTCATGGTTTCTTCGGGATCCAACGGGTTGGGCAGTTCGATCCGGGTGGAAGTCTGGGTCATGATTTGGCCTTACGTGCGATGTTGTGGGAGGTGGGGGGTGTCGGGGGCTCAGGGGCGCTTGGGGATGGTGCGGGAGCGGCCTCGGAATTCGGCCAGCACCTCGTCGTCGGCGTCCGGGACGCTCTGGAGGACCTGGATGTCGTAGATGCCGCTGCGCCCGGATTGCTGGCGGCGGTTGGCCACGGCGGTCAGGGTCCGGCCGGGGATGCCGGGCTTGAGGAAGTTGATATCGACGCCGGCGGCCACGGTGATGGTGTCCGGGGAGCCGGTGTGCGGGTTGCATGACATGGCGAAGGCGGTGTCGGCGAGGGCGAAGATCATTCCGCCGTGGGCGATGCCGAATCCGTTGAGCATTTCCTGGCGCAACTCCATGGAGATGGTGGCGTGCCCGTCGGCAACCTTCAGCACCTCGATGCCCAACCATTTGGCCGCATAATCGTTTCTCAGGATGGGATGCATCAGTGGTGCATCGACGCCAGTGTCGCTCATGAAGGACCTCTCAGTTATTTACCGAACGATCATTAGGTAATCCTGAAATGTGAGATAAGTCAAGACGGGAGGGTCGGATTCCCGAGTTTCCGCGGGACATGTCGTCGCCATGTTTCGGCAAATCGGCTGCATGCGTCCAACCGACTTCCCTCGGTGCCGCGGGACGAAAGCCCCTACACGCGGCGAGGGGGCCGGGGCGAGACTGGGAAATGGAATGAATCCATCGTGCCGAAGGAGTTGAGCGTAGATGCGTAGGTGGAGGCGCTGGGAAGACTGGGCCGTGGTTGTCGTGGGCCTGGTCATGGCATTGACACCCTTGTGGTCCGAGGGCATCGGGAATTCCGTGCCGCTGTTGATCACCACCGGGGCGCTGTTGTTTGCGGTCGGCATGGTCAATCTGGGCGGGCCAAACCTGTACGGGATCGAGGTGGGGCAGCTGCTGGCGGCCATGGTGGCCATCATCCTGCCCGGGCTGGGGTCCTTTGCCGGGGCGAATGTCCCGGCGCTGACGGCCTGGATCGGTGGCGGCATAGCCGTGGTTGCGACGTTGCTGGCGATGAAGCCGAGCATCGAAACCTCGCACAAGCTGCAGCACCAGGAAGGGTAGTGCCGCCGGGTCCGTGAATCGGCACTGCACCCGCATGCAACGGAGTCCGCGGTCCCGTCCCCGGGGTGCCGCTACCTGTCCGGTCTTGGCGTGGGCAGGCCGGGCCCGCTTTCGACCGCGCCCTGGTGGATCCTGGCGTAGAGGGCGCGGATGAACGGTTCCTTGGCCTTGTTGTAGTCCATGACCAGCCCGGCGCCGCCGCCGCGTTCATTGGTTGAAGCTGCCGTGGTCCGCTTGATGAGGGCATAGGCGGCGCGGTCGGCCTCGTGCGTGCGCAGCCAGTCGCGGAACGCAACCATCCGGGCGGTCTCCGGGCAGCCCGGGGCCAGGACGTGGACATTGGCGGCCGGAAGGCCCGCACCGGGGCCGGACACCAGGAGCCGGTGGCGGTACCAGCCGGGCTCGCGCAGGCGGAAAACGAATCCCGCCGCCTCAAGCAGCGGCACATACTCAGATTCCCGGTCCGGGTCCTGCACGGTCAGCACCACGTCGACGATCGGCTTGGCGGGAAGTCCCGGCACCGAAGTGGATCCCAGGTGCTCGACCGCCAGCGCACGGTCCCCGAGGGCGCCCCGGATCACCCCGGCGAGCGCAGCGAAGTCCTGCGGCCAGGTCGGTGACGGCGGGAGAACCAACACCGGCGCGGGGGCGGGCTTCCCGCGGATCCACTCGACGCTTCCGTCATCCGGCTCCGGGTCCCGCACCAGCGGCGCGTGGGGCAGCACGCAAAGGTGGCGGCGGCGGCCGGGCCGGCGGGGGTCGGGCGGGGTGTCGGTGCAGTGAAAGCCGATGCCCCGGTAAAAGCCGATGGCGTCCTCGTCGGTGCGTGCCACGACCATGGCGGCCGAAATCTCCCGGACCCGGTGCACCAGCGCGGTTGCCACCCCGCTGCGCCGCTGCTGCGGGGCGACGGCGAGGTATTCGATTTCCACTGCGTGGCGATCCAGGCGCCGGTACGCGGCCAGCGCCGTCGGGGAGCCGTGTCCGTCGACGGCGACCAGCAGTTCCCGGTCCTTGATCTCGTCGAGCAGGGCCTCGAGTTCCGCGCCGGTGGCGCCGGAAGCCGCGGTGAGCAGCGCCCGGAACGCGGGGTTCGTGGCGAACCCCGCGCTGCGGGCGCTGGTTATTTCCGGAGTGTTCATGCGCCTTCGGGGTTCAGGCCCAGGGTGTCGAGGGCGAAGGCGTAGTCCCAGGCGCGGGTCTTCCAGCCCTCGTAGCGGCCCGAGGCGCCGCCGTGCCCGCCGTCCATCTCGATCTTCATCACGATGGGTGCGGTGCCGGTGGTCTCCTCGCGCAACTTCGCAACCCACTTGGCCGGCTCGACGTAGAGCACGCGGGTGTCGTTCAGCGAGGTGACGGCCGCGATCCGCGGGTAGGGCAGGGCCGCGACGTTCTCGTAGGGGGTGTAGGACTTCATGTACTCGTACACCTCCTTCTCCTCGATGGGGTTGCCCCATTCCTCCCATTCCAGGGCCGAGAGCGGCAGGTCCGGGTCCAGGATGGAGGTCAGCGCGTCGACGAACGGGACCTGGGCGATGATGCCGGCGTAGAGCTGCGGGGCCAGGTTGGCGACCGCGCCCATGAGCAGGCCGCCCGCCGATCCGCCCAGGGCCACGATGCGCTTCGGGTCCGCCCATCCGGACTCCAGCAGGTACTTGGTGGCGTCCACGAAGTCCGTGAAGGTGTTCTTCTTGGCCAGCTTCTTCCCGTCCAGGTACCACTGCCGTCCCAGCTCGCCGCCGCCGCGCACGTGGGCGATGACGAACACGACGCCGCGGTCCAGCAGCGAGAGCCGCGGGATGCCGAAGCCCGGGTCCATCGACATCTCGTAGCTGCCGTAGCCGTAGACGAGCACCGGGTTGGGGGATTCGTTGGTGATCTCCGCGCGGCGCAGGATGGTCAGCGGGATCCGGGTGCCGTCCGCCGCGGTGGCCCACTCGCGGGTGGCGCGGTAGTTGGCCGGGTCGTAGTCGTTGACCTGGGTTTGCTTGCGCAGCGACAGGGTGCCGTCGGCAAGCGTGTAGTCATAGACGCGGGCGGGGGTGAAGTCCGAGGTGTAGGAGAGCCGGATCATGGGCGCCTCGAGTTCCGCGTTGGCCAGCGAGGCGGTGTAGAGCTCCTCGTCGAAGGCCGGCTCGACCGCGGGCTGCTGGGCCGCGGTGCCCAGGTGCGCCAGCGGCAGGATCTGGACGCGTTCGGTGGTGTCCTTGCGCACCGAGACGAGCAGGTGGGTGGCGGTGGCGGCGGTGCCCTCGACCTTGACGGAGTCGCTGTGTTCGAGCACCGTTTCCCAGCGCTGCTGCGCGTAGGGCAGCGAAACCTGGTCGGCGCGCAGCAGCGAGACCATGTTGTTCAGCGCCTTGCGGTCGTGCGTGATGACGTAGGCGCGCCCGGAATCCAGGGTGACTGGGTCGGCCGAGTGCAGGATGCGGTGTTCCCGGGAGATGAGCATGACCGGGACCGCCTGGTCGTCGAGCAGGTCCAGGGTGAGGGTCTCGGAGTACTCGGAGTTGCCGATGGAGAGCAGCAGCTCGGTGCGGTCCGCGGAGAGGTCGAAGCCCAGCCACATGCCCGGGTCGTCTTCCTGGAACACCACGGTGTCGGTGGCCGGGTCGGTGCCGAGCACGTGTGCCTTGACCTGGTGGGGTCGCCAGGAGTCGTCGACCACGGTGTAGAAGACGCGTTTGGCGTCGGGGGAGAACGTCAGGCCGTAGAACACGTTTTCGATTTCATCGGGCAGCAGCTCGCCGGTGGACAGGTCCTTGAGGCGCAGGGTGAAGCGCTCGTCCCCGGCGTTGTCCTGCGCGTAGGCCAGCAGCGTGCCGTCCTCGCTGACGGCCATCCCGCCCAGGGAGAAGAAGGGCTTGCCCTCGGCCTCCTGGTTGCCGTCCAGCAGGACCTGCTCGCCGTCGATCGCCACACCCGGCTCGATGTCCGGCGGGGTCCAGTCCGCGGCCAGGTCCCCGGTGTCGGTGGCCGCCACGCGGCAGTGGATCGCGTACTGGGAGCCTTCGGCCGTGCGGGTGAAGTACCACCATCCGCGCTTGCGGGCCGGGACCGAAAGGTCGGTTTCCACGGTGCGCGCCTTGATCTCGTTGAAGATCTCCTCGCGCAGCGCCTGCTGGTTCGCGGTCATGGCCTCGGCGTAGGCGTTCTCGGCCTCCAGGTGGGCGCGGACCTGCGGGCTGTCCTTCTCCCGCAGCCACTCGTAGTCGTCGGTGAACGCGTCCCCGTGGAAGGTGCGGACGCTGGGGACCTTGGGGGTCTGCGGGGCGGCGGGTGCATGCTCGGCGTGGCTCATGGTTCCATTCAATCCGACATGCCGCCAAATGGGCCCATGGCTTCGCCCAACGCGGACAAAAACACTTCCCTCGCGGCAAGCGCCAAGGGAGCGGCCCGGAAGGCCTTGCGGCCCCGGACCCCTCCCTTGGCGCGGGCGGCGTTGGATCAGCGGCGCGGGGACAGCGTGCGGGTGTACTGGACCGCCCCGTTGGCGTTGATGAGCTTCACCGTGAAGGCGGAGCCGTCGCCGGCGACATCCACGTGGCCGAAGTACTGGTGCTCGCCCGAGCGCGGGGAAGCCATCGTGGGCCCGGCCTGCTGGAAGTCGACCCGCGGGCCGAAGGTCCCATCCAGCTTGTTGGGCCCAAAGGAGCCTGCGTTGATGGGCCCTGCCACGAATTCCCAGAACTCGTTGAAGTCGGAGAAGGCGGCGCGCTCGGGGGAGTAGTGGTGCGCCGCGCAGTAGTGCACGTCGCCGGTCAGGAACACCACGTTCTTGATGTCGTGCTTCTTGATCGCCGAGAGCAGGCGGGCCAGTTCCAGCTCGCGGCCCAGCGGCTTGCCGTGCTCGGCGTTGGAGATCGACTCCTGTCCCTTCCCGTCGGGCACGATCAGCCCCAGCGGCAGGTCGTTGCCGATGACCTTCCATGTCGCGTCCGAGTCGCGCAGCGCGTCGATCAGCCACTGCAACTGTTCCTCGCCGAGCAGCGGGGTTTCGGTGGTTTCGAGGCCGGCCGTGTTCTCGCCCTTGTGGGAGCGCATGTCCAGGGCGAAGACGTCCAGGTGCGGCCCGCGACGGATCTGGCGGTAGATGCGGGCGGGCTCGAACCCGGTGCCCGGGCGCAGCGCGCGCCGATCGGCGATCGGCATGTACTCCTGCCAGGCCTGGCGTCCGCGGGCCGCCAGGGTGTCGACCTCGCGCACGGTGTAGCGCGGATCGTCGATGATCTCGCCCGGGTACCAGTTGTTCACGGTCTCGTGGTCGTCCCACTGCGCGATCACCGGGACGTTTGCGTACATGGCCCGCAGGTTGGCATCCATCATGTTGTAGCGGTGGCGGCCGCGGTACTCGTTGAGGGTCTCGGCGACCTTGGAGACCTCCTCGGTGATGACGTTGCGCCAGATGTTCCCGTCCGGCTCGGTCATCTCGGCGGACATGGGCCCGTCGGCGTAGATGGTGTCGCCCGAGTGCAGGAAGAAGTCCGGCTTGGTCGCGGCCATCGCGGCATAGCCTCGCATCCCGCCGATCTCCTCGTTGATGCCGTAGCCCTGGCCGGCGGTGTCTGCGGTCCAGACGAAGCTCTGTGCCGCGGATTCGCGGTTCCGTCCCTTGCCGGGGGCCGGGGCCGTGCTGAAGGAGCCGATGCCGCTCTCGCTGCGCCGCCCCGACTCGTCCTCGAAGTACAGCTCCATCTCGAAGGCAGTGCCCGCGGGCAACCCGCGCGCGTTGATCTTGGCGGTGAAGTCGGTGCCGGCGTGTGCCTGGGATCCGGCGAGCCTCACGGTGCGGGCGAAGCGGCCCTTCAGCGGATTGCCCGCCTCGTCCGCGGCACGCAGGATGGCATGCAGGCGCCCCGGCCCGGAGGCCCGGGACCACAGGACCGCGGAGTTCGTCGAGACATCCCCGGTGGCGATGCCGGAGGGCAGCACCAGGCGGCGGGCGGCCAGCGGGACGGCGGAGGGCCGAGGGGATGCGAGGGCGGCGGGAGCCGCGAACGAGGTCGCGGCGAGGGCGGAGAGCGCGGCGGCGCCCTTGAGGAGCGAGCGGCGGTTCGGGAGCGGGGAGGTATCCATGGATGCCAGCCAACAGCACCCGGGAAACGGGAACCTTGCGCCGCGGTTAACTGCAGCCCAACCGTTGGCCGCGGTGCCGGGAGGCTGCGGCATGCCGGTCCAATGCGCCGCCCGCTTGGCACGGGGTGGCAGGATGGCCTCATGAGCATCGCGCACGGGGCCTCGGGACGGCCGTCCACCAACGCCGTCTGGGAGTCGGTGCTGGCCTACGCGCCGGGCTTCCTGGAGTTCGGCCGCTCGCTGGCACGCCAACCCGGGTTCCAGGCCGCGGTGTCGCTGGACGGGAAACTGCTGGGCGCCTTCAGCGGCGGCCACGCGCGACTCTCGCCGCCCGAGCCCATGACCGACTCGCACCTGTTCCGGGTCGCCTCCCACTCCAAGACCTTCACCGCCACCGCCCTGATGCTGCTGCGCCGGGACGGGTTGCTCACGCTGGAAGACCAACTGGGAAGCTGGCTCGCCGCGCTGGCAGGCAGCGAGGTGGGCGAGGTGACGCTCGGCGAACTGCTCTCCCACTCGGCAGGCATCGTCCGCGACGGGAAAAATGCCGACTTCTGGACCCTCGGCCACCGGTTCCCCGACAAATCCGAGCTCCTTCGGATCGCCGGCAGCGGCAAGGTGCTGGAGCGCAACGAACACTTCAAGTACAGCAACATCGGCTACGGGCTGCTGGGCCTGGTCATCGAGGCGGCCGCCGGGGAAAGCTACGCCGACTTCGTCTCGGCCCGCATCCTGGAGCCGCTGGAGTTGGCGGACACGGGACCTGACCTTGACGCCCGCGCACCGCGCCTCGCCGCCGGCTACGGTCCGCTGGCGCTCGCCGGAGGCAACCACGCGCTGGAGGACCGCACCGAAATCGAACACGTCGCCACGCACGCGCTGGCAGCGGCAACCGGTTTCTACTCCACGGCCATCGACATGGCCGCCTACTTCGGCTCCCACCTCCTCGGGGCAAGCCCCAGCGTGCTGGACGACGATTCCAAGCGGCGGATGCAGCGCAAGGCCGAGGACTCCGGGACGCCGGGGCGCGGCTACGGACTGGGATTCATCGTGCAGAAGGTCGCCGGACGGCAAACCTTTGGCCACAGCGGCGGCTATCCCGGTCACATCACCCGCACCTGGGCGGTGCCCGAAACCGGGGTGGTGCTCAGCATGCTCACCAACGCGGTCGACGGCCCGGCCACCGCCTGGGGCGAGGCGCTCTTTGCGCTCGCGGCGCTCGCCGAGGCACCGATGCCCGATTCGTACGCGGGAATCGACGCCGCGGGGCTGCGGCGCTTCACCGGCCGGTTCGCCTCGCTCTGGGAAGTGGTGGACATCGCCGAACTCGGGGGCAAGCTCTATTGGCTGGTTCCCGGGGAAACGCCCAAGCCCGAGACCGCCAGGCCGCTGGAATACGTGGACGGCACCACGCTGAAATCCGCGGACCCCAACGGCTTTGCCGGATACGGGGAGGAACTGTCCTTCGACCTCGATGAACACGGGGCAGCCGCGGTGCGCGGACCCGGCGGGATCCTCTTCACGCGGCTGGAAGACTTCCGGATTCCGCGCGTGCTGCGGGCCCCGGTATGATGTGTGGTTTTGTGCAGTCCCGCGTCAAAACCAGATCGCGGGGTGCCCGGCCAAAGCGGCCCGCCACAGCGTGGTTGGTATCGTCGGCGGTCACGAGCACCTAGGCTATGACCCGTGTTAGCGCCCTCACACCCCGATGGCGGAAACAGCAAAACTAAGGAGAGTGAACGACCCTTGAAGACGTCCAGTAAGACTCGAGGTCCCCGGACCTGGCTCAGGGCGGTGATTGCCGGGCTCGCGGGCATGTTCCTGCTGCTCGGCGGCGCCGGCGCCGCCCTGGCGGCGCCCGCCGACTCGGGAGTCGAGGGCAAGACCTTCGTCATCGGCACCGACACCACCTTCGCGCCCTTCGAGTTCCGCCAGAACGGCGAGCTCACGGGCATCGACATGGACCTGATGCGCGCGATTGCCGAGGAAGAGGGATTCAAGGTCGAGATCCGTTCCCTCGGCTTCAATGCGGCACTGCAGGCGCTGTCCTCGGACCAGGTCGACGGCGTGATTGCCGGCATGTCGATCACCGACGAACGCAAGAACATCTACGACTTCTCCGAGCCCTACTTCGAGTCGGGCATCCAGATGGCCGTCGCCAAGAACGACGACGAGATCAAGGGCTACGAGGACCTCGAAGGCAAGACCGTGGTCGCCAAGACCGGGTCCGAGGGGGAGACCTACGCCAAGTCGATTGCCGGCCAGTACGGTTTCAACGTCACCTCCCTTGACCAGTCGGCCACCATGTACGAATCGGTGAAGGCCGGTTCCGCCGTGGCGGTCTTCGACGACTACCCGGTGCTCGCCTACGGCGTGGCGCAAAACAACGGGCTCAAGACCGTCACCGACAAGGTCCCCGGCGGTTCCTACGGCTTCGCGGTCAACAAGGGCAACAACACCGCACTGCTGGCGGCGTTCAACGACGGCCTGGCCAAGCTGGAGGCCAGCGGCGAATACCAGCAGATCCTGGACAAGTACCTCGCCGATCCCACCGCAGCGGTCCCCACCAGTTTCTGGGACCTGCTCACCGAGTCCTTCCCCGCGTTGATGAAGGGCCTTGGCAACACCGTCCTGGTGACCGCCATTTCCTTCGCCGTGGCCATGTTCCTGGGCCTGCTGGCCGGGTTCATGAAGATTTCGCACAACATCGTGCTGCGCGGCATCGCCACCACGTTCGTGAACGTCTTCCGCGGCACCCCGCTGCTGCTCTGGGCCTTCATGTTCTACTTCGGCGTACCTCAGCTGACCGGGCAGCCGATGAGCATCTGGGTTGCCGGCGTGCTGACCCTGTCGCTGAACTCCGGTGCCTACGTGGCGGAGATCGTGCGCGGCGGCATCCAGTCGGTGGATCCCGGACAGCTGGAGGCCTCCCGTTCGCTGGGCCTGGGCTACGGCAAGTCCATGCAGAAGGTCGTGGTCCCGCAGGCCTTCAAGATGATGACCCCCTCCTTGATCAACCAGTTGATCATCATGCTCAAGGACTCCTCCCTGCTGCTGGCCATCGGCTTCACCGAGCTGCTCTACCAGGGCCAGCAGATCTACGCGTCCAACTTCCGGGTCACCGAGACGCTGCTGATCGTGGGCGTCATCTACTTCGTCGCCATCATGGCGCTGACCAAATTGGCCAACTTCGCCGATAGGAAGTTCAACAAATGAGTGAAGCAACCGTAGCCTCGCCGCGCGAGGCGAAGATCGCCGTCAAGGGACTGCGCAAGTCCTTCGGCACCAACGAGGTGCTCAAGGGCATCGACGTGGAAATCGCCGAGGGCGAGGTGGTCTGCGTGATCGGGCCCTCGGGCTCCGGAAAGTCCACGCTGCTGCGCTGCCTGAACAAGCTCGAGGAGATCTCCGCCGGCCACGTCATCGTCGACGGCTTCGACGTGACGGACCCGAAGGTCGACATCAACGAGGTGCGCCGCCACGTGGGCATGGTTTTCCAGCACTTCAACCTCTTCCCGCACATGTCGGTGGCCGAGAACATCATGCTGGCCCCGGTGGAGCTGAAGAAGGCGACCAAGGCGCAGGCCCGTGAGCAGGCCTTGAAGCTGCTGGACCGCGTGGGCCTGAAGGAGAAGGCCGATGCCCGTCCGGCGTCGCTCTCCGGCGGCCAGAAGCAGCGTGTGGCGATCGCCCGCGCGCTGGCGATGAGCCCCGGCATCATGCTCTTCGACGAGGCCACCAGCGCGCTGGACCCGGAGATGGTCGGCGAGGTGCTCCAGGTCATCCGCGACCTGGCCGCCGAGGGCATGACTATGGTCCTGGTGACCCACGAAATGGGCTTCGCCAAGGAGATCGGCGACCGCGTGGTCTTCATGGCCGACGGCGTGGTCTGCGAGTCCGGCCCGCCGGCCGAGCTGTTCGGCAACCCGCAGCAGGAGCGCACCAAGGAGTTCCTCTCCAAGGTCCTCTGACCGCGCTGTGCCCCCGGTGGTGCACGAAGGCCCGCGGTGTCCGCCGCTTCCCTCGAAGGGGAACGGCGGACACCGCGGGCCTTTTGCTGGTGCGGGTGGTGCGGGCGGCTATTTTCCGGCCGCGGCCTGCTGGCCGGTCTCGTAGCCGGTTCCGGGCTTGGGGTCGCCCACCAGCTGGGAGACGGTGACGAAGTGGAAGCCGCGGGCCTTGAGGTCGGCGAGCATCGTGGGCATGGCCTTGACCGTGGAAGGGTGGATGTCGTGCATCAGGACGATGGAGCCGGGGACGACCTTCTCGGCGGACTTGATGGTCTTCTTGGCATCCCGGGTCTTCCAGTCGAACGTGTCCACGCTCCACATCGCCACGGGGAGGTCCAGGGATTTCTTCAAGTCCTCCCGAATCGTGCCGTAGGGCGGGCGAATCACCGTGGGGGAGGCGCCGGTGACCTCCTTGATGGCCGCGTCGGTCTTGCGCAACTCGCGCTGGGCGGCGGCAACCGAGATCTTGGCCAGGTCCTGGTGCGACCAGGTGTGGTTGCCGATTTCATGTCCCCTGGCCGCTTCCTCGCGCACGACCTCGGGGAGCTTGGCGATGTCCTTGCCGATGAGGAAGAACGTCGCCTTGGCCTCGTGCTCGTCCAGGATGTCGAGCAGCGACGCGGTGTAGGGGCCCGGGCCGTCGTCAAAGGTCAGCGCCACGCACTTGACCTGGGAGCAGTCCGGTCCCGGCGCCGCGGAGGCGTCGGCCTGCGGGGCGCCCTTGCCGGCCGCCCGTTCCGGCCCGTCCGGCGGGAAGCCCTGCCAGTGGGCGCTGAGCGGGGCGCCGCAGCCGGCCAGGAGCACGGCCAGTGCCGATGCGGAGAGGAACTTAAGAACTTTGGAGCGGGAAACCATGCTGACCATGTTCTCCCGCCAACCTGCAAAGTTCCTCAATCGGCCACGCGTTTCGGCCAATTGTGTCGTTTCTCGCGCGTGCCTGGTGAGGCAAATCTCACATCACTTGAAGGTTCAATAAAAAATATGTCATGGTTGAAGGGAACTTGCGGGCCGGATGATCTGGCCTGCCGCGACCGACCGCCAAGCGCATCTGCGGTTGCGACGAAACGACCCAAGGACTTTTCATGGACACTGCAGTAAAGAACCCCGCGTTGGCCACCGCCGCACAGACCACCCTGCGCATCGTCATCGGTTTCCTCTTCGCCGCCCACGGCTGGCAGAAGTTCTTCCAGTTCACGCTGGACGGCACCACCGCAGCATTCGGCCAGATGGGCGTGCCCGCGGCAGGCCTGGTGGCACCCGTGGTCGCAACCCTGGAAATCGTCGGCGGCATCGCCCTGATCCTCGGCGTCCTCACCCGCATCTTCGCCGTGCTGCTGACCGTGAACATGCTTGGCGCATTGTTCCTGGTGCACGCCCCCGCAGGTGTCTTCGTCGAGGTCGGCGGCTTCGAGCTCGTGCTGGCCTTGGCCGCCGGCGCCGCAGCCATCGCGCTGATGGGCCCGGGTCGCATGTCCGTGGACCGCTTCATGCTTCCCCGCATCGCGGCCTAGTTCCCGGGGCGCGGACGA
>NZ_JBIXLN010000022.1:0-80860 GCF_045798555.1 Paeniglutamicibacter sp. MACA_103
GGGGCACCCCCTCTGACTTTGCCGATGGTCCTTGCCGCTGCGGCTTGTGGCGGCCCCCGGAGGAGACGCCCTCGCCGGGCACCGCAGCGCCTGTGCTAGCCGACGGCCCGGTCCAACTCCCCCGGGTCCCCCGCGTCGAAGTCGTCGACATCGTCAAGGTCGTCGAAGTCGTCGTTCCCGCCCAACGGCAGCTCCGCGGGCAGCGGATGCGCCCCGGGCGTGGCCGCGGCGTGGTAGCCGTGGCTGACTCCCGAGAGGAAGATGTTGGCGTCGTGCACCCGCGGGTAGCGGGACAGCGCCGCCTTGAACCGCGGGCCGTGGCCGTCGCGCGGCTCCACCAGGTGGGCGAGTTCGTGGGCCAGCACGTAGTCCTGCACCCACTGCGGCATGGCACGCAGCCTGTCCGAGAGCCGGATCCGGCGGCTCTGCAGGCTGGCCGAACCCCAGCGCCGGTTTTGGTTGGACACCCAGACCACCGAGGCCGGGTCGGCGCGCCCGCCAAAGAGCTCCGCGTCCATGGACCGCGCCCTGGCCGCCAGCAGCGCGTCCGGGTCGGCGGTGGTGCCGCGGGCGACCTTGCGCATGACCTTCTTGACCATGTCGGCCACCAGCATGCGTTCGGCATGCTCGCCCAGGCCGGCGGGGACGGAGACCACCATGGTGTCCTGCCGCCACGCCCCGGAGATCGTCTTCTTGCGCTTGGCCGAGCGCACCACGCGGATGCGGGTGCCTTCATCGTCCACGTATTCGATGGTGGATGGTTGGGTGCGCATGTTCGTGTCCTTTCCGCCGCTGCCTGGGTGCCGCCGCGTGTGCCGATGCCTTGCCGAAGCCTTTGCCGCCGACCTGTTCCCCGGTGCCGGAGCACTCTCCCGCTCCGGGGTGTGGATAGCCGGGGCGGTGCGTGCCGCCGGTGCCACGATGGGTTCATGCAGGGCGCCGGCGACGGGCAATCGCGCCGGTGCCGCCGTTCCCCCAAAGGAGCAACATCATGAGGATCAACCCGGGCTTGCAGGTACTTAGCCTAGTGGAGGGCGCCATCCAGATTGGCACCGGGCAGCGCGCGCGGTGGATAACCGGGCTCACCGCGGACGAGAAACGCTTCGTGCTCTCCCTGTGCGAGCGTGGCCCGCGCCCCGTCGGCCCCGCCCCCGACCTGCCCGACGAGCGGCGGCGCGGGGAGATCCTTCAGATGCTGGGCCCGGCGCTGCTCCGGTCCGCCGCACCACCGCCGTCCCCGGGGGCGACCGGCGCGGCAAGCGGGCTGGACACCGGCAACGGGTTGGGTGCGCGGTTGGTGCCCGATGCCCTGCAGTGGGGCGCCGCCTACCAAATGGATGCCGTCCCGGTGCTGCAGCGCCGGGCCGAGGCCAGGGTGGCCCTCTACGGCTGCGGGCGGATGGGCCAGCTGCTGGCCCACGTCCTGGCCGGCGCGGGCGTCGGGTCCCTGATGCTCTGCGACGGCGCCCCGATGGACGCCGGGGACCTGGGCGCCGGGACCACCGGCATCACCGGCGTGGGCGCCCCGCGTGCCCGCGTCACCGCCCGGGCGCTGCAATCGATCCACCCGCACCTGGTGGTGGCCGATGCCGCCGGGCGCAGCCCCGACGCCCCGGCCCTGGACATGGCGGTGGTGATCGCCGGGGGCATGCTGCCGCCGCTCGCTTCCCTGGCCGCCGATGCGGCGATGTTGCCGGTGCTGTTCACCGATTCCGGGATGCACCTGGGCCCGATGGTCATCGACGGGCTCACCATGTGTGCGCCATGCGCGTGGGAGCAATGCGACCCCACGCTGCGGATGCTCGACGCCAACGAGTATTCCGGGCAGGCCCCGGCGCTGCGCCCGGAGGCCTCGCTGGCGGCCGTGGCGGCGGGACTGGCCGCCATGGCTGTGCTGATGGCCCTGGACCGGATCAACGTCCCGGCGGCGGCCGGCTCGATGATCGTGTGCGACCTGCCCACCGGGTCCATCAGCTCGGTGCCGGCCCGAGCCCGGCCGCGCTGCGACTGCCTGGACCCGCTGGCCGCCTGATCTCCGACCCGGCTATTCCAGGGTGCCGCCGGCCAGGACCGCCAACACGGCCTCGCCGTAGCGCTCCAGCTTGCCCTTGCCGACCCCGGAAACACGCCCGAGTGCCGTGAGCCCGTCGGGCTTGGTCTCGGCGATGGCCATCAGCGTGGCGTCCGTGAAGATCACGAAGGCCGGCAGCGAGTTGGCCTGGGCCACCTGCAGGCGCCAGGCGCGCAGGGACTCGAACACCGCCTCGTCGTAACCCGCCGGGCAATTGCCGCAGCGCCCCAGCTTGCGTTCGGCGGCGGAAGTCAGCAGCGTGCCGCAGACCCGGCACATCGGCGGGCCCGCGGGACTCCGGCGCTTGGCGGCGCGCGGGGCCGAGGCCACGCGCGAGGTGCCCGCCGGCCGCAGCCCGTCCAGGAAGCGCGAGGGCCGCCGGTTGGCCCGTCCCCCGGGGGTGCGGGCCAGGGACCAGGACAATCCCAGGTGCATGCGGGCGCGGGTGATGCCCACGTAGAGCAGCCTGCGTTCCTCGTCGTACCCGGCCTGGTCGTCGGCGAAGGAGATCGGCATCAGGCCCTCGGAGAGCCCGACCAGGAACACCGCGTCCCATTCCAGGCCCTTGGCCGCGTGCAGCGAGGCCAGCGTGACGCCCTGCAGGGTGGGGGCGTGCTGGCTGGCGGCGCGTTCCTCCAGCTCCGCCACGAAGGTGTTCAACGTGAACGGGACCTCGGATCCGGCGCGGGAGGCGGCCATCTCGTCGGCGAGCGCCACCAGGGCGGAGAGCGACTCCCACTTTTCGCGCACCGCGCCGGAGGCCGCCGGGGCGGTGGCGCTGTAGCCCAGTGACACCAGGATGTCGCGGGTCAGCTGCGGGACGCTTACGCCGTCGGCCTCGGTGGTGGCGTGGCGGGCGGCGGAGCGCAGTTGCAGCATCGCGTCGCGCACCTCGCGCCTGGCGAAGAAGCGTTCCCCGCCGCGCAGCAGGTAGCCCACGCCCGCGGAGGCCAGCGCCTGCTCGTAGGCGGCGGACTGCCCGTTGGTGCGGAACAGGATCGCGATCTCCGCGGCCGGGGTGCCGTCGGCAATGAGCTTCTTGATGCGCGCGGCGATCTCGGCGGCCTCGGCCTCGTCGTCCTTGGCCTCGAAGAAGCTCGGCTCGGGGCCGTTCTCGCGCTGGGCGATGAGCTCGAGCGGGGTGGGCCAGGGGTGGTCGCGGTCCGGGACCCCGGCCTCCGGGCGGCGGGCGGCGAGCACGCGGTTGGCCAGGTGCACCACCTGCGGGGTGGAGCGGTAGTCGCGCACCAGCTTCACCACCGGGGCGTGCTCGTAGGTGGCGGTGAAGTCCAGCAGGTGGCGCGGGGTGGCGCCGGTGAAGGAGTAGATGGTCTGGGACGCATCTCCCACCACGCAAAGTTCGTCGCGCCCGCCGAGCCACAGATCCAGCAGGCGCTGCTGCAGCGGGGAAACGTCCTGGTATTCGTCGACCACGAAGTGCCTGTACTGTTCGCGCACCGAGGCGGCCACCCGCACGTCGTCCTCCAGGATCGCCACGGTCAGCAGCAGCACGTCCTCGAAGTCGATGAGCTGCCGGTCGGTCTTCACGTCCTCGTACGACTGGAAGATCCGCGAGACCGTGATGGGGTCCAGCCCGCCGGGCTGTCCGCGGTCCGCGGCGGCCGCCACGTAGGACTCGGGGGTCAGCATCGAGACCTTCGCCCATTCGATCTCGCTGGCCAAATCGCGCACCGTGGCGCGGTCGGCGCTGGTGCGCAGCCGGCGTGCCGCCTCGGTGATCAGCGGTGCCTTGTAGTCGACGATGGACGGCAGCTGCCCGCCGATGGCCTGCGGCCAGAAGTATTGCAGCTGGCGCAGCGCCGCGGCGTGGAAGGTGCGGGTCTGCACCGCACCGGCGCCCAGGTCGCGCAGCCGCGAGCGCATCTCGGCCGCGGCGCGCGCCGTGAAGGTCACCGCCAGCAGCGAACTGGGCTTGTACACCCCGGTGTGCACGCCGTAGGCGATGCGGTGTGTGATGGCGCGGGTCTTGCCGGTTCCGGCGCCGGCCAGCACGCACAGCGGTCCGCGCAGCGTGGTGGCGACCTGCCGCTGTTCCTCGTCCAGTCCGCCGAGGATGCGTTCTTCCAGGGCTCCCATGTCGGTGGTCTCGGTCATGTCCTAGTTTTCCAGGCGTTCGGGTTCGGGCAGCGTGCCGCCGTACCAGTGCTCGATCAGCGCACTGGCGATCGAGGTGCCGGTGGGCACGCCGATGGAACCGGAGCGGACGGCCTCGGCAAGTTCGGCGCGGGTGAACCAGCGCAGGTCGATGATTTCCTCCCCGTCCGGCATCAGCTCGGTGCCCACGGCGGTGGCGGTGAAGCCGAGCATCAGCGAGCGCGGGAACGGCCAGGGCTGGGAGCCCATGTAGCGCGGGTCGCGCACTATGACGCCGGATTCCTCGGCGACCTCGCGGATGACGGCGGACTCCAGCGATTCGCCCGGCTCCACGAACCCGGCCAGGGTGGAGAATCGCGTCCCGCCCCAGGCCTTGTTGGCACCCAGCAGCAGCCGGTCCTCCGTATCGGTGATGGCGACGATCACGGCAGGGTCGGTGCGCGGGAAATGTTCCAGGTCCTCCGCGGCGCAGTGCTTGACCCAGCCCGAGGCGCGCAGGCTCAGCTCCCCGCCGCAGCGCGGGCAGAAATTCACGAAGTGGTTCCAGTTGGCGATGGCAACGGCCTCCACGAAGAGCCCGGCATCGCGGGCACCGAGCCCGGCGGCCACGTCGCGCAGCCCCAGCCATTGCTCCGGATCCGTGGAACCGAGTGCGGCCTGGCCGTCGGCAGCGGCCGGCGCATCGCGGAAGGAATGCAGCACGATTTCGGAGCTGCCGTCAAAACCCAGGTAGATCTCCGTGCCGCCGGCGGGGACGCCTGCGTGGTCGATGAGCACCAGGTCGCCGTCGAGCACCCGGGCACGCCCGCCCACCAGCACCAGGTGGCGGGTCGCCGAATCCGCGCGCAGCGCATCGAGCCAGCCGTCGTCGGTGCGCCGTTCGCAGCCGCGATCGGTGGTGGCGCGGGCCAGGGGCAGGGCTCCTAGCGCCGGGAAGCTGGTCACTGGGTTCTGCACGGTATCGCTCATAGCATCAACCGTACTGACCGTTGCGGCCCAACGCCTACTTCAGGACCCCGGTTGTGGCCATCGGCGCACCGGACGGCGCCGCGGCACACCGTCCCCCGGATCCCGCCAAGGAGGGCTAGCGGGCAGTGATTGGTCGCAAATCATGCGACTCGCCGCCACACGGCAGGACTCGGGCATGGCATGCGGTCTACGGTGGAGGATGTGAAACGCTCTCCCATGGAACTCGCTGCCATCGCCACTGCTGCGGTCCCCGGCTTGGCGCCCACGGGCGTCGCCTCGCTGCCGGACGACGGCAATGATTTCGACTCGGTGCTCATCGTCGACGCTGCCAAGAACCGTTGGCGCGTGCGCTCCCCGCGCCATGAGGAAGCCAGTGTGCGCCTCGAAACCGAGCTTGCCGCCCTGCGTGCCTTCTCCGCCGGCATCCGCGCGTCGCTGCCCTTCCAGTTGCCCTCCGTCGCCGGAACAGTGCGACAGGGTCCGCTGCGGACCTTCGTCTACAACCACGTCCCCGGCAAGCAGTACTCCCTGGAGGACCTGGTGTCCTTGGGTTCGCGCTGCGCCCGCGACCTGGGCAGCGTCATGGCCGCCATCCACTCGATGCCCGCCTCCGCGATCGACCGCGCGGACCTGCCCTCCTACACCGCCGAGCAGGTGCGCCAGCGCCGCCTGAACGAGCTTGACGCGGCTGCCACCACCGGCATGATCCCCTCGCGGCTCTTGCGCCGGTGGGAACACGCCCTGGAGGACGTGGCCCTGTGGCGCTTCAATGCCACCGTCATCCACGGGGACCTGCATGAGGACCAACTGCTGGTCCAGGACGCCAAGGTCGTTGCCGTCACCGGGTGGACCGACCTGCAGGTCGGGGATCCGGCCGACGACTTCGCCTGGCTCGCGGCGGTGCACGAGCAGTCCTTCGCCGAGGCCGCCTTCGAAAGCTATGTCTCCGTGCGCGGGGACCGCGCCGATCCGCACATCATGCGCCGCGCTGCCCTGGCCGCCGAGTTTGCGCTGGCCCAGTGGCTGGTCAAGGCCATCGCCGGCGGCGAACCCGAGCGCATTGCCGAAGCCAAGCTGATGCTCGAGGAACTCGACTCGGACATTGCCGAGTACGGCGGGCAGCCCATCTCCGTGGTCGAGCCCCCGCGTGCGGCCCGGTCCGAGGAGGCCGAGCAACAGCCCGTGCCGGTGCCGGCCGCCGAAAAGGTCACCGTTTCCGGCATCGACCCCGACGAAGATGACGAGGCCGAAACGCCCGCACCGTCGGTGCCCGCCGAGCCGGAAACCTCGGCACTGAAGATCGTGCCCTCCCCCATCAGCGCCGCACCGGTGCCACCCGTGGCCCCGCCGGTCCCGGCCGCTTCACCGTTGAAGCCCCTCGACGCCCCCAAGCACGCATCGGAGAAAACCGGCACCGCGACGGAATCGACGGACAAGCAGCCCGGGGCTGCCGCTTCCCCGGACAAGACCGTCACCGAAGACGCGGATGCCGACACCGTGGAATCCACGGGCGACAAGGACGCGGCCAAGACCAAGGGTGCCGACCCTTCGAAAAGCGCCCCGACGACAACACTGTCAGAGGACGCCGACGAGGGCACCGCTGGCGCCGCCGAGCAGAAACACGACGGCCCCGCGAAGGACTCCGCCGGAACGGACACCACCGCGATCCCCGTACAGTCCGCCGAACCCAAATAACGGGCAGGAGGTCGCTTTTACGACCCTCCCGACACGGATCGGTTTCCGCTTCATATTAAATCCACTTGGTAGAGTGTAGGTTGAGCGACGATGCCTTTGGCATCGGATCGCGATTTCCAACTTCTTATGCATAGCGGGGACAAACGTATGAAAAATTTCAAGAACAGCACCATGCTGCTGTCAGCGACCGCCGGGGTACTGCTGGCCCTGACCGGATGTTCGGCCGCCGCAGACAAGCCTTCCGGTGTCGCGACTACCGGATCCGAGGCCGCCCCGGTGGAGGCGGAAATCGTAGTGCCGGAGGCCAAGGAAATCTTCCCCAAGACGTCCGCCGCCATTGAGAAGGCCACCTCGGCAACCGTCGTCGGTGACCTCACCAACGGTTCCGAGAAAGGCAATTTCGAGCTTTCGGGCACCGTCGATGGGACCAATTCCCTGATGAAGATGAGCCAGGACGACGCCTCCGTCGAACTACTGACCGTCAACAAGGTCTCATACATGAAGCCCAACAAGGCATTTCTGACCCAAACAGCAGGGGCCGAGGCCGCGAAGATGCTCGATACAGTCGCAGCGAACAAGTGGATTTCCACGAAGAAGGCCGACCAGTTC
This sequence comes from Paeniglutamicibacter sp. MACA_103, assembly GCF_045798555.1. Classification (NCBI taxonomy): domain Bacteria; kingdom Bacillati; phylum Actinomycetota; class Actinomycetes; order Micrococcales; family Micrococcaceae; genus Paeniglutamicibacter; species Paeniglutamicibacter sp. MACA_103. The sequence continues at coordinate 7,460 of NZ_JBIXLN010000022.1, forward strand.
GGGGACTTCACGGTGGGTTCCTTCCTTGCATCGATGGACACCGATGAACTCGGAGCAAAGGAAGCCGCAAAGATCACCAAGAAGTCCCTCGACGACCTCAACGGCACCAAGGCCTTCAAGTACACCGGCGACGAAGTCACTTTCTGGATCGCGGCCGAGGGCGAACCCCTCCTGCTGAAGCTTGAAGGAACAGGATCCGCAAGCGACGGCACCGGAACCATGACCTTCAGCGAGTGGAACGCAGTCAAGCCGCACGAGGCTCCGGCCAAGTCCGACGTGGTCAGCGTCCCGGGCCTCTAAGCCGCAAAGCCAAGGGGCGGGGACGATCGGATCACATTTCCGATCGTCCCCGCCCCTTGCGCTTGCCCCGCGAAGTGTCGGCAATCAGCCGTTCAGTGCGCCCATTGAATTGCTGATGAGGCTCTCCAGCTCCGCCTCGTCGGCCAGGTCGTGCGGCCTGATGGTGGTGCCGGAGCCCACATAGTAGAACGCCGCACGGACCTCGGACACGTCGATGCCACGCAGCCGCGCCCAGCCCAGCCGGTACACCGCCAACTGCAGGGCCTTGATGCGCAGCTCCTCGCCACGCGGCACCCGTCCGGTCTTCCAGTCCACGAGCAGCCAGGCCCCGTCGGGTTCCTGGAAGATCGCATCGATGCGGCCACGCACCGAGACGGGGCCGATGCGGGTCTCGATTGCCGCCTCCACGAATGCCGGCTGGCGGTTGGCCCATTCGGAGTCCAGGAAGGCGTCCTTCATGTCCTCCAGGTCAAGCGCGTCGTCGATGTAGGCGTCGGCCGCCTCCATGTAGTCCCCCAGCTCCAGCATCCCGGTGGAGTCGAAGTACTCCTCCAGCCAGGCGTGGAACGCGGTGCCGCGGCGGGCTGCGGTCCCCGGGCGCCGGGGAACGGGACGGCGCAGCTCGGCCAGCACCGCTGAGGCGTCGGTGGCAAGGTCCACGAACACCGAGGCACGCACATGCTTGGGGATCACCGTGGTCCGTTCCTCGGCGGCCTCCTGTGCCTTGCGGGCCAGCAGCAGTTCAGCCTCCTTGAACCAGCCCCTGCCCGTCGGCGTGTGCCAGGGCCCCTGCTCCCCCGTCCAGGTGTCCCCATCGGTGGTCACGGCCACGGGACCGACGGGTGGCGCAGAGCCGTCCGCCGCGTCCTGGGCGGCCAGCAGCACTGCGGCCGCGGAGGCCTCCAGCTTGGCGCGGCGTCCGGGTGGCCGGGGGCGTTGCACGCCCCCACCGGTGATAACCGGTCCCTCCAGCGGGTCGTACGGCCAGCGGGCCTCCAGCGGCGCCTCGCGGAACGGGTTCGCCTCCGGCGCGTCCTCGTCCTCGATCCACGTCGTGGATTCGGCCGAGGGGTTCGGCTGATCGGCCAGCGGCAGCATGTCCAGCAGGAAGCTGGAGGGTTCGGTGAGCTTGGTGCGCGTGCCCGTCCACGCGGTGGCTGAACAGATCAGCAGCGACTTGGCCCGGGTCAGCGCGACATAGGCCAGGCGCCGTTCCTCCAGTTCGGCGTGGGCCAGCACCTCCGACTTGAACATGCCTTCGGCCTTGACCACGTCAAAGAGGCATTCCTGGTCGGTGTCCCACTGCGGCAAATCGTGCTTGTCCCCGCGCAGTGGCCACGGCAGGGCCGCGTCCCCGCTGGTCCAGCGCGAATCGCTGGCGCTGGGGAAGATGCCCTCGTTCATCCCGGTCACCGCCACCACGTCCCATTCCAGGCCCTTGGAGGCGTGGATGGTCAGCAGCTGCACCGCGTCCGGGTTCGATTCACCGGGCACGATCGCCAGCCCGCCCTCCTTCTCGGCCGCGGCCTCCAACCAGGTCAGGAAGCCCGCCAGGTCCACGCGGGCCGAGGTGCTGGAGTAGTCCTGCGCGATGTCGGCAAAGGCGTCCAGGTGGCGCCGGGCCTCGTGGATGCCGACGCCGGGCTTGGCCGCGACCTCGATGTCCAGGCCCATGGCGCGTTCGGTCTCACGCAGCAGCGCTTCGAGGTCGTCGTCGATGAAGCCGCGCAGGTAGCGCAGCTCGTCGCGCAACGTCCGCAGCCGCGCCAGCGCCTCGGGGCTCAGGGCGCGCCCGTCCCCGGACACCCAGTCGGGGTGCGGCAGGTGGTCCAGGGCCTCGACGAGGCTGGCGGCGTCGTTCAGTTCCGCCCGTGCCTCCCCGCGGGTGACTTCCTCGGCGCTCTCGGGCGCGTCAAGGTTCTCCGGCCCGCCGTCCTTGAGCGCAAACTCGCGGCGGCGGGCCAGGAAGCGCGACCAGTCGGCAAAGGCCATCAGGTCGGCCGGGCCGATGCGCCAACGGGCACCCGCCAGCAGCCGCACCAGGTGGTCGGAGCGGTTGGGGTCCACCAGCACGTTCAGTGTCGCGACGACGTCGGTGACCTCGGGCATGCTCAACAGGCCGCCGAGGCCCAGGATCTCGTAGGGGATGCCGGCGTCCTCCAGCCCTCGGGAGATGGGGGTCAGCTGCGACCGGGTGCGGCAGAGCACCGCCATGGACGGGTTGCGCCCGTGCTCGGCGGCGTAGGAATTGCGTTCGTCGATGAAGCGCTGGGCCAGGGCCGCCGCTTCCTGGGATCCGGTGGCGTAGCGGGCCAGTTCCACCGTTCCGGTTCCGGCAAAGGCGCTGGGTTTGAGCGAGGGCACCGAGATGCCCGAGGGGGCGACGGAGTTCAGCTTCGCAGAGACGGCGTTGGCCGCCTCAAGCACGTTGACCGAGTTGCGCCACGCGGTGCTCAGGTACGCCACCGAGGCGGGGCGCAGCCCGCCGTCGCCGTCCTGGCCGTCCCCGTCCGCCCCGGCCACTCGCGCCGGAAATTCGGTGGGGAAGCGGAAGAGCTGCCCGGCCGAGGCCCCACGGAAGCCGTAGATGGACTGGTTGGGGTCCCCCACCGCGGTCAGCGCGTGCCCGTCGCCGAAGATGCAGGAGAAGAGCACCATCTGCGCGTGGGAGGTGTCCTGGAACTCGTCGAGCAACACCACCTTGAACCGCGCGCGTTCGCTCTTCGCGGCCTCGGGGATTTCCCGGGCGATGCGCGCCGCGAGCGCCACCAGGTCCCCGTAGTCGAGCGCGCCGCGGGCGGCCTTGGCGTGCGCGTAGCCCACGGCCAGTTCGGCGATGGTGGAGCGGGTGCGCAGCTTGTCCAGCAGCTTGCGGGCCTCCAGCGAGGGTGCGGCGGGCTTGTCGATCCGGTAGGGCAGCGCTTCGAGCCTGCCGACCAGCTCATCGATCCACTCCTTGGCGTACACCGGGTCCACCAGGTGCTCGGCGCATTCCCCGGCGAAGGTCACCACGGCGTCGATGAGCGTGTTCTTCGAGGAGGCCAGGTGGTCGTAGTCCCCGGTGTAGCCCTCCACCACGGCCGCGGCGACCTGCCAGGCCTGCGCGGTGCCCAGCAGCGCGGTGTCGGATTCGACCCCGATGCGCAGCCCGTGTTCCTTCACCAGCGTGTTGGCGTAGGAGTGGTAGGTGGACACCGACGGATCCAGCAGTCCCTCCTCCTCGAGCTCCAGCAACCCGGAGCGCGCCAGCTTTTCCAGCTGCCCGCGGATTCGCTGGGCCAGCTCGCCGGCGGCCTTGCGGGTGAAGGTCACGCCCAGGATCTCCTCGGGGCGCACTTTCTTGTTCGCGACCAGCCAGATGACCCGGTCGGCCATGGTGGCGGTCTTGCCGGACCCGGCGCCGGCGATGACCAGCAGCGGTTCCAGCGGCGAGGAGATGATGGCGGACTGCTCGGGCGTGGGCTGGTGCTGGCCGAGGATCTCGGCGAGCTCCTCGGGCGAATACACGCGCGGGGGCGCGGCCGGCGAGTCGATGCCGGCCAGCGGTCCGGCGGGCGGGGTTGCTGCTTCGGTGCGGCTCACGGCTCGGTGACCTGCCTTCCTTCGGAACACAATGGACAGATGCCCGGCAACCGGCAGTTGCTGCCGCTGCGCCCGCCGCGGGCCGGGTCGTGGCGGGAGAGGAAGTCCGCATCGCCCATCAGTTGCGCGGCGGCCAGCACCATCGGGGTGGCCCAGTCCTCGTCGGTGATGGCAGGCTGGGCCTGTTCACGCGGGGACTTGGTGGTGGTGCCCAGCTGCACCAGGGACGCCCCGGCGGGCACGCGGGTGAGCTCCTCGGCGGTCTTTCCGACCAGTGCCCCGTTGATGACGGCGGCCTGGTAGGCGCCGAGCTGCGGGTGCTTTTCCACGTCCTTGCCGCTGGGCTGGGACTTGCCCGTCTTCAGGTCGACGACCCACGGGTTGCCGTCCGCGTCGGCTTCCACCCGGTCGACGACCCCGCGCAACAGTGCTGCGCGCGGGGCGTTGGGATCGGGCAGGGCCCCGGTTTCCGGTCCGGGCACCGAGGCGTCGGTGGCGGGCGGCGCGGGGATGGTGACCTCGAAGGGGATCTCCCGGCCGATGAGGCGCCGGTTTTCGGTGCGCATCATCACGTTGTACTGGGCCAGTTTTTTCAGCATCGACTCGGCGCGTTCCCGGTCCCTGGCGCCCTCCCAGTTCTCCGGCATCTCCAGCTCGCCCCAGCGTTCCTCGAGCACGTCCAGGTATTCGCCGCCGCTGGCCTCGGGGTGTTCCTCGGCGATGGAATGCACCAGGGTGCCCAGCGAGCGCGCGAAGTCGGTGGCCGCCTCTCCCCCGGCGGCCTGGACGAACCAGTTCAGCGGGGAGTTCATCACGGACTCGACCTTGGAGGGGGAAACCTTCACCGGATCCCCCGGCGGGACCACCGGCCCGGTGGAAGTCGATTCGGCCAGCCCCCACCAGCCGGCGGGGTGCGCCCCGCGGACCGGGTGCGGCGCGGCGACCAGGGCGCCGAGCACCGAGGTGGCGTCGCGGTGCAGCATCTCCCGGGCCTCGTCCAGCGCGGTGGCCTCGGCGGCCTGGCGCAGCTCGGCCACCAGGGCTCCGAGGGTGCGGGGCCGCGGGACGAAGACCGCCCGGCGCCCGTGGATCGCCCCGTCCGGGTCCACGATGTCCAGGAAGGAGGAGGGCTGGGTGTCCTCGGAGGCCACGGCGATGGCGACGACCTTGGACTTGGCGCGCGAGATCGCGTTGGCGAAGGTTCGCAGTTCGTCGGCCCGGGTCTCGCGGATCAGCGAGGCGATGTTGCGCACCGGGAGGATCTGCGGGCCGTGTTCGATCACGTCGCTCAGCGCTCCGCCGCCCAGCAGCTCGCCGCGCAGCTTGGTGTTGGGCCAGATGCCCTCCTGCATCCCCGGCACCAGCACCAGGTCCCATTCGCGCCCGGCCGCGGCCGCGGTGGTGAGCACCTGGACTGAGGCGGCGGACCCGCCCCGGCTGGCCAGGGTGTCCATGGGCAGTTCCTGGCCCAGCACGTGCTCGACGAACTGGGCCACGGAGGAACCGGGCAGCTGGTCGACGAAGCGTTCGGCCGATTGGAAGATCGCCAGCATCGCATCGAGGTCGTGGTCGGCGCGGGCGCCCAGGATGCCGCCGGCCAGCGCGGCCTGGGTCCACTTCTCGCCCATCCCGCTGGCCGCCCACAGCGACCAGAGCGCGGTCTCGGCGTTGACGTTGCTGCCCGCAAGCTCGGAGCGCAGCGCCTGGTACATCCTGGCCAGGCGCCTGGCGCCGGCGGCCTCGCGGCCCATGGTCTCGAGCAGTTCCAGCTGCTCCAGCATCCCGGTGAGCAGTTCGGCACTCGAGCGGTTGCCTCCCTGCGCGACCTCGTGGCGGCGCAGCCCCTGCCGCAGCCGGCGCACGTCCAGGGCGGAGGCGTTGGCATAGCGCGACATCAGCAATTCCTGCAGCAGCAGCGGGTCCTGCGGAGCCTCGGGTGCCAGGGCAAGCTGCATCAGGTCCAGAAGGGGCCGCACGGCGGGTTCCTCCCGCAGCGGGGTCTCGGCCGGCGGGGTGTTCACCGCGATGCCGGCCCCGGCCAGGTACTTGGCCATGGAGCGGACCTGGGATCCGTTGCGCAGGACGACGGCCATGGAATCCAGCGGCCGATGGTGGATCAGGTGTTCCTCCAGCAGTCGCTGGGCGACGAGGCGCTGTTCGTGGATCGGCGAGTCCACCAGCATCACCTCCAGGCTCCCGGGCGCGGGGGCGTCCGGGGCATCAACTTCTTCGTCGCCCACACGGCCCGGGTTCCCGGCGTCTTCCCGGACCCCGACCGGGTGCGGTGCCGTGACCCCGGAGGCTTCCTCCGCCTCGGGGAAGTCCAGGCTACGTCCGGCCCCGCCGGCGGCCACGGGGATGCGCCTGGCGACCCTGCCCCAGGCCGTCGCCAGTTCCGCGTTCAGGCGATAAGAGGTCTTCAGCTCCAGGATGCGGGCGGGGTAACGCTCGGTTTCCAGACGCCGGCCGAATTCGCCGAGCATGTCCGGGCGGGCGCCGCGGAAGCCCTGCACGACGTTGTCGGGTGCGGCGAAGGCCACCAGGTCGCGGCCGCGGGCCAGCAACGACAAGAGGCGGTGCTGCGCCGGGTTGGCCTCCTGGAGGTCATCGACCATCACCAGGTGCAGGCGTTCGTGCTCGGCTGCCAGGAACTCGGGGTTGTATTCCAGGATTCCGGCGGCGGCGGCCAGCAGCCCGGCCGGGTCGAAGGCTTCGGCGCTGCCCAGGTCCAGGAGGTCGCGGTACTCCTGGTAGAACTGGGCTGCGGCGACCCATTCGGGGCGGCCCAGGGACTCCCCAAGGTCCTGCAGGGCACCGGCTTCGAGCCCGTGCTCGGAAATCCTGTCGAAGAGTTCGCGCAGCTCCTTGCGGAAACCCCGGGTGCCGATGGCCTCGCCGAGGGACTCGGGCCAGTCCGGGCCGGGCGTGATCCCCAGGGCATGGCCCTCGAGCAGCTGCCCGATCAGGGTGTCCTGCTCCGGCCCCGAGAGCAGCCGCGGCGGCCGCTGCAGTGCAGGCAGCAGCCCGTCCAAGCGGGCCCTGCGGATCAGGTCGAACGCGTAGGCGGACCAGGTGCGCACGGCGGGTTCGGAGAACGTCTTCTCGGTGCCGGCCGAAAGGTCGTCGCGCAGCGTGGCCGCGGCGGAGCGAGTAGGGGAAAGCACCAGCACGTGCTGCGGATCCAGCCCGGAATCCAGGCGGGCGGTGAGCACGCGCAGCAGCGCCGTGGTCTTCCCGGTTCCCGGCCCGCCCAGCACCAGCACCGGTCCGTGGCCGGGTTCCAGCTCCAGCAGTTCCTGCTGCGCCGCATCGGCGGCAAAGGCCGTCTCCGCGGCAATGGCCGCGGGGTCCTGGGTGGATGCGAGGGTCTCCATATACTCCATCAGATCATTCGCGGGTGACGTTTTGGAATCGGCAGCAATTCGGCCACGCTATCGATGCGGGCGTGCTCTTCCTCGGTGGGTTCCCAGCGGGCCTGTCGCATCCGGACCCCGGCCGCGGTGCGGGGCGTGGATTCCCGTTCCCAGTGCACGGCGGCGACGGGCTGCAGGGCCTCGGGTAGGGTCCCGTTGGAGCGGATGACCCGCCACCAGGTGACATCGGCCCCGCCGCGGCCCATCGACTTTCCGACCTGGCGCGGGCCGCCGGAGCCCAGCAGCTCGGCGACGTCGCCATAGGAGAGGACCTTTCCGGCGGGGATCATCGCGACCACGGCAAAAACCGCTTCGTCGTAGTCCAGTGAGGCACTTTCGCCCGAGGGACCCGGCAGCGGTTCCCCGCTTCGTGGAATCAACGTGTCTCCTTCCGCTCCGCACACGTCCCGTCCCATTATCCGGGCTCGGACGCGGTGTTCATCCACAGGCGCGGCGCGGTGGGCCAAAGTGTCTGTGATTCCCGGTAGCGTTGGTGACATGAATTCTTGGCACAATCTCCCCCGCGCAGCATTCGACCTGGAAACCACTGGTCGAGATCCGCTCGACGCACGCATCGTCACCGCTTCCATCGTCGTGGTGAACGGCCGCTCGGAAATCCTGCAGACCCGGGAATGGCTGGTTGATCCCGGCGTGGCGATTCCCGAGGAAGCTGCGGCAATCCACGGCGTCACCACCGCCAAGGCCCAGGCCGAGGGCATGGATGCCGCCACCGCGGTCGCCGAGATCTCGGCGTTCCTGGCCGACCTGTTCCTGACCATGCCGGTCATGGCCTTCAACGCCGCCTACGACTTCACGGTGCTGGATCGCGAGGCCAAGCGCCACCTGGTGGCCCCGATCGTCGCTTCCCCGGTCATCGACCCGTACATCCTTGACAAGCAGGTCGACAAGTACCGCCGAGGCAAGCGAAACCTCTCGGTGATGAGCGATTTCTACGGCGTTCAGCTCGTCAACGCCCATACCTCGGCAGCAGACGCCGCGGCAACCATCGGGATTGCCGATGCACAGGCCGCGAAGTACCCGAAGCTGCAGGTTGATGCCGCGGAGCTTCACGCCTCCCAGGTCGTGTGGGCCGCCGAGCAGGCAGCCAGCCTGCAGGAATTCTTCCGCCGCAAGGATCCCGCCGCAGTCGTCGACGGGCAGTGGCCGGTCAAGTCCTGACCCGACGCCTCACAATTCATGACGGAGGGGACCCCACACAGGGGTCCCCTCCGTCATGCGTATCCCGGTCGTTGCGGTTTCCAGCCACGCGAGCCGCTGCCCACGAGGGCCGGATTCCGCCATGCGGAGTGCGCCATCGTCGCAACATGGTGCAACATTTCCCACCTGCGCAAGCCACGTGACGCGCTTCACCTTACGCTGGAGTAACCCGACCAACCATTTCAGCGATGCCGCATCGGCGACATCTTCGACAAAGCCATGGAATTCCCGCGCAACCAACAGTCGATCCCGCCGCGGTGGACAACGCTTGCAAAAAATGGCAGGGTATGGCCACGATTGCGCCGCATTCATTCGATAGTGATTGAATGTCCAGTACCCCTTTTCTTTTTTGATTGCTAAGGACACCCCTTTTGATCACAGTCACTGACCTGCGCAAGGTCTACCAGCAAGGCGGACGCACCGTCGTCGCCCTGGATGGCGTTTCCTTGCACGTCGACGCCGGCCAAATCCACGGCATCATCGGGCATTCCGGAGCCGGCAAGTCAACGCTCGTCCGTTGCCTGACCCTGCTGGACCGGCCCACCTCCGGTTCGGTTGCCGTGAACAACAAGGAACTGGCCAACGTGTCGGATGCCGATTTGCGCACCGCGCGGCGGCGCATCGGCATGGTCTTCCAGCATGCCAACCTCATGGATTCGCGCACCACGGCGCAGAACGTGGCATTCCCGCTGGAATTGATCGGCACCCCCAAGGCAAAGATCGCCGAAAAGGTCACCGCCCTGCTCGAACTCGTCGGCCTGACCCAGTTCGCCGACGCCTACCCCGCACAGCTTTCCGGCGGCCAGCGCCAGCGCGTGGGCATCGCCCGCGCCCTGTCCTCGGATCCCGACGTGCTGCTCTGCGACGAGCCGACCAGCGCCCTGGACCCCAAGACCACCGACGAGATCCTCGAGCTGATCAAGTCGGTGCGCGACCGCCTTAACCTCACGGTCCTGATCATCACCCACGAAATGAATGTCGTGAAGCAGGCCTGTGATTCGGTCTCACTGCTCGAAGCCGGTCGCATTGTCGAACACGGTGACATCGAAAAGGTCGTCGCCGACCCGGCGGGCCGCCTCTCCCAGGCGTTGCTGCCGATGCCCGGTGAATTGCCTGACGACCTTCCGGCGGGAACCGTCCTGGACCTGCTGTACTCTGGCGCCCAGGCCACCGAGCCGGTGATCTCCTCGATTGCCCGCACGTTCAACACCGACGTCAACGTCTTGGCCGGCTCCGTCGAGCATCTCGGCGAGCACCAATTCGCGCACATTCGCATCCAGCTTCCCGAGGGAGCAGACATCACCGCCATCACCAACCACCTGCTCGCCAACGGCGTCGCTGTCACCGTGAAGGAGGGCAAGTAAGCCATGGACTTCTTCAATGACCTGATGACCAACCCCGGCATCACCAAGGCCATGTGGCCTGCCTTCATCGAAACAATGCAGATGACCGCCATTTCGGCATTCTTTACGGTCGTGGTTGGACTGCCGCTGGGCATCCTGCTGCTTAACACCGCAAGAGGCGGACTGACCCCGAACCGCGGATTGAACGTCGTGCTCTCGGGCATCATCGTGAACATCACCCGTTCGATCCCCTTCGCGATCCTCATGGTCTCGCTGATTCCGCTGGCAGCACTGATGGTGGGCACCTCGCTGGGGCCCATTGCCGCTTCAGTCTCCCTGACCATCGGCACCATCCCGTTCTTCGCCCGTCTGGTGGAAACCGCCCTGCGTGACGTCTCGTCCGGGAAGATCGACGCGGCCCTGGTCATGGGTTCGACCAAGATGCAGGTCATCCGCAAGGTGCTGGTCCCCGAAGCGCTGCCGGGCATTATCGCGGCAACCACCACCACGATCGTGACGCTGATCGGCTATTCCGCAATGGCCGGTCTGGTCGGCGGTGGCGGCCTGGGGCGCCTGGCATACAACTATGGTTTCCAGCGCTACGAACCTGCAATCATGGTAGTCACCATCGTGATCATGGTGTTGCTGGTGCAGTTGGTCCAGATCGTGGGCGACTGGATCGCCCGCCTGGTCGACCACCGCTAGATCCCACCCGGAGTGCAAACGACGCTCCTCCACCCAGGCTTCCGGCGGTTCACACCGCCGGCGCGCAGCCAGTAGCCGCTAGCTGCGTTAGTTACCCGATGCCAACCAATATCGGGTCTAGATGAAAAGGAAACGCAGCCCATGCGTAAGAAGCTCGCACTCGCCCTTACCGGCGTCGCAACCCTGTTCGCACTGACGGCTTGCGGTGGCGGCACGGCCGTCGCCCCCAGTGCGACGGCAACGCTCGACCCGGCCAACCCCACGGTCGTCAAGGTCGGCGCCAGCCCGATCCCGCACGCCCAGATTCTCGAGTACATCGACGAGAACCTGGCCGCCGAGAACGGCATCGACCTGGACATCACCGAGATCGACGACTACCAGACGCCGAACATCGCCCTGGACGACGGCACCCTTGACGCCAACTTCTTCCAGACCGAGGCCTACCTCGCCGACCAGATGGCCACCAAGGGCTACAAGTTTGAACACGGCGCGGGCGTCCACATCGAACCGCTGACCGCGTTCTCCACGAAGTTCAAGGAAGTCGCCGACGTGACCGAGGGCAGCCTCGTCGTGTTGAACAACGACCCGGTCAACCAGCTGCGCGGCCTGCGCGTGCTGGAGTCGGCGGGCCTGCTCAGCGGCCTGGTCGACGGCGATTCGGCACTGACCGTGCAGGACGATGCGGCCAAGAACCCGAAGAAGCTCAAGTTCCAGGAAGTCAACTCGGAGCAGGTTCCGAAGTTCTACCAGGAAGACCCGACCGTGGGCATCGCCGTGGTGAACGGCAACTACATCGTCCAGGCCAAGCTGAACCCGGAAGAGATCCTGTTCCAGGAAGAGGCCAAGGACAACCCGAACGCCAACTTCCTGACCTGGCGCGAGGGCGAGCAGACCGCGGCGATCGCCAAGCTCGACGAGCTGCTGCGTTCGGACGAGGTTCGCGAGTACATCAAGACCACCTGGAAGGACGGCAGCGTTCTTCCTGCCTTCTAAGCCGCAAGGGTTCCCGTTCGCGGAAACCGTTGAAATGCGCCGTTCCGTTCCCTCCGCAGGGGAAAGGGACGGCGCATTTTCGTGTACAGGGGCCTTCCACGTTCGGCGCCACTTGCCCGGAATCCGAAACATGCACTTGACTGGAACCGTGTTGCCTACATTTTCGCTCCGAGCCGCCACGGACGCCGATGCCCGGTGGATCGCCGAGCTGCGGGCAGACGTGCTCAGGGACGACCTGGTACGTCTGGGCAGATACGACCCAGTGCGCGTGCGCCAGCGCTTTCTGGACGGCTTCGAGGCCGGACAAACGCAGGTCATACTTGTCGACGGCGTCGAGGCAGGCAGCCTCGCTCTCCGGCCGACCAGCGACTGCCAGTGGATCGAGCATTTCTATATCGATCGCTGCTTCCAGGGCAGGGGCCTGGGCGGATCGGTCCTGGCCCACGTCATGACACGGCACTCCGATGCACGGGCATTTCGCCTGAACGTGCTCGCCGGCAGCCCCGCGCAGCGGCTCTACCTGCGCCACGGCTTCACCATCGAGTCCGAGGACCCCATCGACGTGTACATGGTGGCCCCCGGACGCCCGGCCTGACCCACCCCCGTGTGCGAGGGACTCCCCCCTGCGCGCTTTCGTCAGGTACGAGCGGCTCGGCTCGTCGACCAGCGCGGTCGAAGCGGTCATGAACCAATGAAAAAAGAACCCGCCGCCTACTCCCCCTGTGTGGGTGGGAAAAGGCTGCGGGTTCTCTCGGCCCGAACACCGAGCCCGGTGCTCGGGCCCACGGACTACTTGCTGTCGACCAATTCGTTTTCGGTGCCGTCGATGATGGCGATCTGCTTGGCGAACTTCTCGTTCAGGCGCGAGTGCTTGCGGCCGTAGGAGAAGTAGATGACCACGCCAACAATGAGCCAGAGCACGAAGTAGATCCAGGTTTCCACGGCAAGGTTCAGCATCAGGTACGTGCACAGCAGCGCGGAGACGATCGGGATGACCGGGCCGAACGGAACCCGGAAGGCAGGCTTGAGGTCGGGGCGCTTGCGGCGCAGCACGATGATGCCCAGGCTGACCATAACGAACGCGGAAAGCGTGCCGATGTTGATCATTTCCTCGAGCACGTCCACGCGGGTGAAGCCGGCGGCCAGCGCCACCAGCGTGCCGCAGATGACCTGGATGCGCACCGGGGTGGAGCGCTTGGCGCTGGTCTTGGAGAGCTTGTACGGAAGCAGCCCGTCGCGGCTCATGGCCAGGACCACGCGCGAGAGGCCCATGAGCAGCACCATGACAACCGTGGTGAGGCCGATGAGCGACCCCACGGCGATTACCGAGGCCGCACCCTCGTTGCCCACCAGCGAGAACGCGGTGGCCAGGTTCGGGGTGTCCACGGCGGCCAGGTCCCGATAGGACACCATGCCGGTCAGCGCCAGCGAGACGCCGATGTACAGCAACGTCGTCAGCGCCAATCCGGCGAAGATCCCGCGCGGCAGGGTCTTGCTGGGGTTCTTGACCTCTTCGGCGCTGGTGGCCACGACGTCGAACCCGACGAAGGCGAAGAACACCAGCGCGGCGCCGGCGAAGACGCCCATGAGTCCGTATTGTGCCGGGGCGGCGCCGGTGGCGAAGGCAAAGAGGGATTGCTTGAGCACTTCTGTGGTGCCATCCCCCGAGGCCGGCATGGCCTCCGGGATGAACGGCGCGTAGTTCTCGGCCTTCACGTAGAAGAATCCGACGACGATCACGAAGAGCACGACGCCGATCTTGATGACGGTGAAGACGTTGGAGACGGTGGCCGAGAGCTTGGTGCCCAGGACCAGCAGGATCGTGAACAAGGCCACGATCAAGAAGGGCCCCCAGCTCATGGTGACGATGCCTAGTTCAATGGTGGGTGAGAGGTGTACTCCCACAAGCTGGAAGACTTCGGTGAGGTAGATTCCCCAGTATTTGGCGATCACTGCCGCTGCCGTGAACAGCTCGAGGATCAGGTTCCATCCGATGACCCAGGCCACGAATTCGCCCATGGTCGCGTAGCTGAACACGTAGGCCGATCCGGCGACCGGGATTGCCGTGGAAAATTCGGCGTAGCACATGATCGCCATGGCGCAGGTCAGTGCGGCGATCACGAAGGAGAGCGTGACCGCGGGCCCGGAGAAGTCGGCCGCCGCGCGGGCTCCGACGGAGAAGATTCCGGCGCCAACGGCGACGGCCACTCCCATGATCATCAGGTCCCAGGCGTTCAGGGACCGCTTGAGCTGTCGCCCAGGTTCCGCGGCATCGGCCAGGAAACTTTCCACGGGTTTGGTACGAAAAAGACTCACGGTTTTCCTCGGTGGCAATGAAACACGAAAACTAACCGGACAAGCCTAGCCGCGTCGGCTAGGTACCGCAGGAAGCCGGTGGCCTTCGGAGATCCCGGCGCACTCCCCCGTCCGGTGCCGCTGTCGGCACTTTCCGGTCCGGTTGCCGCGAGAGCTAAGTTCGGCTTGACATGGCTTTTTCCTCAAACATGGAGCACGTTTCCCCATCGGGATAATCCCCCGCCCCGGCAGCGTCAACGCTGCATCGGGTCGTGCTCGAAAGTGGCCTAGACCTCACCATTTTTTGGTTCTCCGGCCGGCGATCGGTCCCCGGAACGTGAAAACGCCCCCGATTGTTTCCACATCAAGCGGTTGATGCGTCAATAATCGGGGGCTTTCAAGGCGCCCAGAGGAATCAGGCGGCGGGGACCGCCGATGCCGCTGCGCGGGCTGCGGCCGGAAGTGCCGCGAAGATCTTTTCCATGGCCTCGTCGTCGTGCGCCGAGGAGAGGAACCAGGCCTCGAAGACGCTCGGCGGCAGGTAGATTCCCGACTCCAGCATCGAGTGGAAGAACGGCGCGTAGCGGTAGGCCTCCTGCGCCTGGGCCTGGGCGTAGTTGTGCACCCCGTGCTCCGAGGTGCCGAAGGCGACGGAGAACAGGTTGCCTGCACGCTGGATCGAGTGGTCGACTCCGGCTGCACCCAGCGCCTCGGCGAGGGCAGCCTGCAGCTGCAGGGACTTCGCATCGATGTGCGCGTAGACCTCGGCGGTGGCGTTGGTCAGCTGGGCGATGCCGGCGGCCATGGCCACCGGGTTGCCCGAGAGCGTGCCGGCCTGGTAGACCGGGCCCAGCGGGGCCAGGTAGTCCATGACCTCGGCGCGGCCGCCGAGCGCCGCGGTGGGCAGGCCTCCGCCGATGACCTTGCCGAAGGTGTAGAGGTCCGGGGTCCAGCCCTCGGTGCGTCCCGTCAGTCCCCAGTAGCCGGCATCCGAGGCGCGGAATCCGGTGAGGACCTCGTCGAGGATCAGCAGCGCGCCGTTGGCGGTGGTGGTCTCGGCCAGGAACTTGTTGAAGCCCTCTTCCGGTGTCACGACGCCCATGTTGCAGGGTGCGGACTCGGTGATGACGGCGGCGATGTTCACCCCGTGCTCGGCGAACGCCGCGGTGATGGCCTCGCGGTCGTTGTACGGCAGTACCAGGGTCTCGGCCGCGGTGGCCGCGGTGACGCCGGCGGAGCCGGGCAGGGCCAGGGTGGCCAGGCCGGAGCCGGCGGCGGCCAGCAGTCCGTCGAGGTGCCCGTGGTAGCAACCGGCGAACTTCACGATGAGGTCGCGGCCGGTGTAGCCGCGGGCCAGGCGCACCGCGGTCATGGTGGCCTCGGTGCCGGTGGAGACCATGCGCATGCGCTCCACGCCGCCGAAGCGGTCCATGACCAACGCGGCGAGCTTACCCTCGTCCGGGGTCGAGGCGCCGAAGGACAGCCCGCGGTCGACGGCCGCGTGCACGACGTCCTGGATGGCCGGGTGGGCGTGGCCCAGCAGCGCCGGGCCCCAGGAGCAGACCAGGTCGACGTAGGAGTTCCCGTCGGCGTCGGTCAAATAGGCACCCTTGGCGCCGACCATGAACGGGGGCACCCCGCCGACCGAGCCGAAGGCGCGCACCGGGGAGTTCACCCCGCCGGGCATCAGCTTCTGGGCGGTGGCGAAGAGTTCGGCGGAGCTGGTCATTATTTTCCTTCTTTCAGCCACTGGGCGAGTTCGGAGGCCCAGTAGGTCAACACGGTGTCGGCGCCCGCGCGGCGGATGCCCAGCACGGATTCGGTGATCGCGGCGCGGCGGTCGATCCAGCCGTTGGCGGCGGCGGCCTCGATCATCGCGTATTCGCCGGAGATCTGGTAGGCGGAGACGGGGACCGGGGACATCGCGGCCACGTCGGCCAGCACGTCCAGGTAGCTCATGGCCGGCTTGACCATGACCATGTCAGCGCCCTCGGCGAGGTCGAGTTCGACCTCGATCATGGCCTCGCGGCGGTTGGCCGCGTCCATCTGGTAGGTGCGGCGGTCGCCGGTGAGCTGGGAGTCCACGGCCTCGCGGAACGGGCCGTAGAACGCGCTGGCGTACTTCGCGGCGTAGGCCAGGATGGAGACGTCCTGGTGGCCGGCCTCGTCCAGGGCCTGGCGGATGACGGCGACCTGGCCGTCCATCATGCCCGAGGGGCCGAGCATGTGGGCGCCGGCCTCGGCCTGCGCCACGGCCATCCGCCCGTAGATTTCCAGCGTGGCGTCGTTGTCCACGTTGCCCTTGGCGTCGAGCACGCCGCAGTGTCCGTGGTCGGTGAATTCGTCCAGGCAGACGTCCGACATGATGACCAGTTCGTCGCCCACCTCGGCGCGCACGGCCTCGATGCCGAGGTTCAGGATGCCGGCCGGGTCCACGCCTGCGCTGCCGATGGCGTCGCGGGTCTCCGGGATGCCGAAGAGCATGATGCCGCCCAGGCCCAGCTCGACGGCTTCGGCCGCGGCGGCCTTGAGCGTGTCCAGGGTGTGCTGCACGACCCCGGGCATCGAGGTGATCGGGTTCGGTTCCCTCAGCCCCTCGCGCACGAAGGCAGGCAGGATCAGCTGCTGCGGGGCCAGCACGAGCTCGGCGGCGAGCCGGCGCATGGCGGGGGTGGTGCGCAGGCGGCGGGGCCTGCGGGCGGGGAATGACATTCTTCGCTCCTTGTGAAGCTGGTGTGGTGGTAGCTAAGTCTTAGGTGGCTGGATCGATGGGGGCTGCGTCGCTGGAAGCCGCGTGGGTGGAAGCCGCAACGGCGGATTCCCAGGCGTCGGCAAGTCCTTCGGGGGTGGGAAGGGCCGCGACGCCCGCGGGTTCCAGCCCGTGCTCGCGCAGCCGCTTGGCGGTGCTGTCGCCGATCGCGATCAGCTCCTGACCCCTTCCCGGGCGCGTTGCAAGGCCCGGGACCAGCGCCAGGAGCTTGTCGACGGTGCTCGGCGAGGAGAACATGATCGCCTCACACTTCTCCAGCGCGGCGGGAAGTTGTGCAACCTCCACCAGGTATCCGCCCTCGGGCAGCGAAACCGGGTTTGGGTTGGAGCCCGCCGGAAAATGCGTGTGCAGCGCGCGGGCCGGATCCGCCGGGGCGGTGACGGTGTTGTAGGCGATGACGATGTCCGCGTCCCAGCCGTGGGCCGCGAACCCGTCGCGCAGCGTGGAGGAGGCGATGTCCGCCTGCGGGGCGAACACCCGGGCCTCCGAGGTGCGCAAATCGTGCCAGTCGGCAAGCATGCCGCGGGCCGAGTGGTCGGTGGCGGGCATGAAATCGATGTGCGCCCCCAGGGAACGCACGGCCGCCGCGGTGGCCTCGCCGACCACCGCGACCCGGGTACCGGCGGGGATCGCCAGCTCCAGGCCCAGTGCTGCGGCCCGGCGGGTGAGCGCGGTGAGCGTGTTGACGGAGGTGAAGACGCACCAGTCGTAGTGCCCGGAAAGCATCCTGCGCAGGTGCGCATCGAGTTCCGCGGTGTCGGCGGGCAGCTCGAAGTCGATGAGCCTGCACACGGCGGTGCGCGCGCCGCGTGCCGCGAGGACCTTCACGGTCGCCGCGGCACGGTCGGCGCTGCGCAGCAGCAGGGCGGTGCGCCCCGCCAACACCCCGGGATTCGGCATGGTTGCTACAGCCCCGCCAGGTCGGCGGCGCCCTCGCGCAGCAATTGCTCGGCCAACGCCACGCCCAGGGCGTGCGCCCCGTCGAGGGTGAGCGTCCGCGTGGTGGCGGAGCGGCGCATGGTGTCGGAGCCGTCGGGGCTGCAGGCCACCGAGTCGAGCACCAGGGAATCGCCGTGCACCGTGGCCAGGGCGCCGATGGGCGCGGCGCAGCCGGCCTCGAGGCGTGCCAGCAGCGCGCGCTCGGCGGTGACCGCCAGGCGCGTGTCCCCGTCGTCCATGGTCTCCAGCGCCGCGTCGACGGACGGGTGTCCGCTGCCGCCGCTCCGGACCTCCACGGCCAGGGAGCCCTGGCCGGGGGCCGGGAGCATGATCTCCGGGTCCAGGTACTCGGTGATGTGCGATTCCAGGCCCAGGCGCTCCAGGCCGGCGGCGGCCAGGATCACCGCGTCCAGGTCGCCCTGCGCGGTGCGCCCCACTCCCCCGTCGTCCTTTTGCGCCGGCGAGCCCTTGACCCGGCCCAGCCGGGTGCCGACGTTGCCGCGGATGTCCACGATCTTCAGATCCGGCCTGAAGGCCAGCAGCTGCGCGGCGCGCCGCGGAGAGCCGGTGCCTACGCTGGCGCCCTCGGGCAGTTCGGCCAGGAAGAGCCCGTCGCGGGCGCACAGCGCGTCGCGCACGTCCGCGCGCTTCGGGGTCGCCGCGATGACCAGGCCTTCGGGCTGCGTGGTGGGCAGGTCCTTCAGCGAGTGCACCGCCAGGTCGCAGGTGCCCTCGTACAGTGCCTGGCGCAGGGCCGCGGCGAACACGCCGGTGCCGCCGAGCTGGGACAGCGGTCCGGTGGTCACGTCCCCCTCGGTCTTGATCAGGACGGTGTCGTAGGGGACCTGGGCGATTTCGTGCAGCTGCGCCGCGACGTGTCCGGTCTGCGTGGTGGCCAGCGCGGAGCCGCGGGTGCCGATGGTGAAGCGTGAGGCGCTCATGATGCGGGCACCCCGACCTCGGAGTCGACCGCGGCGATGGTCGGCTTGGTGGTCCCGTCGCGCATGACCTTCACGCAGCAGTTGGGGCGGCAGACATCGAACCACGGGCCGAGCTCGGCGACCGAGGCGCGGCCGGGCTTCAGCGCGTTCCCGTCCGTCCCTGCCAGGCGCTCGGAGAGCAGGTCGACCATGCCCGAGACGAACGTGGCGTGGGTCCCGGGGGTCGGGACGCGGTGGAAGGCCAGGCCGAGTTCGGCGCAGCTGTCCTTGGCCTCGGTGTCAAGGTCCCAGAGGACCTCCATGTGGTCCGAGACGAAGCCGATGGGCACCACCACTACCCCGGCGACTCCGGCGGCCTTGTAGTCGGCCAGGGCGTCGTTGATGTCCGGTTCCAGCCACGGCACGTGCGGGGCACCGGAGCGCGACTGGAAGACCAGGGAGTGCTCCAGGCCCGCGGCCTCGGGCACCCCGGCCAGGATCGCGTCGGCCACGGCCAGGTGCTGGGCCGAGTACAGGTCGGTGTCCAGCTGCGCGACCAGCTCGCGCGGGCCGGCGGCCTGCGCGTCGGAGGTCGGGATGGAGTGGGTGACGAAGACGATCTTGATCTCGCCCTCCGGGTTGCCGGCCTTCTCCAGCTGCGCCCGGACGTTGGCCAGCGAGTCGCGCAGCCCGTCCATGAACGGGTTCACGAACGCGGGGGTGTCGAAGTACTGGCGCACCTTGTCGACCTCGAGCTTGCCCTCCAGCCCGGTCTCGCGCAGGGCGACGCCCAGGTCCTCGCGGTACTGGCGACAGGAGGAATAGCCGGAGTACGCGCTGGTGGAGAGCATCAGCACCGTGCGGTGGCCCTCGGCGTGGATCTGCTCGATGGTTTCGGCCACGTAGGGCGCCCAGTTGCGGTTGCCCCAGTAGACCGGCACCTGAATGTTGCGGGCGGCAAGCTCCGCCTCGAGGGCCGCCTTGAGTGCCCGGTTCTGCGCGTTGATCGGGGAGACGCCGCCGTTGGCCCGGTAGTGGGTGGCGACCTCCTCGAGGCGCTCGTCCGGGATGCCGCGGCCTTTGGTGACGTTGCGCAGGAACGGGATCACGTCGTCCTGGCCCTCCGGGCCGCCGAAGGAGGCCAGCAGGATCGCGTCGTAGGCCTTGGGGGCCATGACGCCGTTTTCGTCGTACCCGGTGCGAGGATCGAAATCCTGGCTCATCGCAGGACCTCGGCGACCTCGGCGGTGGAGATGCGGCGTCCGGTGTAGAACGGGATTTCCTCGCGCACGTGGTTGCGGGCCTCGGTGTAGCGCAGGTGGCGCATCATGTCGACCAAATCGATCATGTCCGGGGCCTCGAGGCAGATCTGCCATTCGTAGTCGCCGAAGGCGAAGGCGGCCACGGTGTTGGCCAGCACCGACGGGAAGTCGCGGCCCAGGATGCCGTGGTCGCGCAGCATCTTGCCGCGCTCCTTGGGGTCCAGCAAGTACCAGTCGGTGGAGCGGACGAACGGGTAGACGGTCATCCAGGCCTCAGGGGCCACGCCGCGGGCGAAGGCCGGCGAGTGGTCCTTGGAGAACTCGGCCTCGCGGTGCACGGCCATGGTCGAGTAGACGATGGAGGTCTCGGCGAAGAGGTAAGAGCGGCGGATCTTGCGCACCGCGGCCTGCAGGGACTCGGCGGTCGGCCCGTGCACCCAGGTCATCACGTCGGCGTCCTCACGCATCGCCGAGACGTCGTAGGTGCCGCGCAGGGTCACGCCGTCGGCGGCGAGCTCGGCGATGAGCGCGTCGAACGCCTCGACGCCCTCGGTGCGGTCCAGGTCCGATTCACGCTTGAAGACGGTCCACAGGGTGTAGTACATGGTGGCGTCGGCCCCGGCTGCTTCGCGGTCGCGGATGACGGGTGAGTTGGATTCCACTGCACTCATGGGTTGGTTCTCCTGCTTTCTTTGCGGTACCTCGCCGGTGGGGGGCGAAGCGGTTCTCGTAAGTTTTGCGAAAGTCTGTTGCCGCCCGCCGGCACGCACCGGCGGGCGAGGTGGCGGGTCAGCTGGCGGTGATGCGCAGCCGTTTGCGGGTGTCGGCGACGACGGAGGCCAGGCCGGTGCCGGCCAGCCAGGCGCCGACCACGTCGAGGCCCGGGTGGGTGCCGGCGAGTTCGCGGATGGCTGCCACGCGCGCCGCGTGCCCGGTGGTGGCGAAGGGCAGCGCGCCCGAATAGCGCACCACGTCGAAGCCCAGCAGGTCCCCGGCGGTGATTTCGATGCCCAGCAGCACCGAGGCGTCCTTCAGCGCGGCGTTGCGCAGCGAGGCGTCGTCGGCGTTGACCAGGGCGGAGGCCACGTCGTTGAGCCGGCCGTAGGACAGGCGCAAGACGTGCGATCCGGGGCCCGATTCGTCTCCGAGCCAGTGCCACTTGGCCGTCGCGTGGGTCAGTGCCTTGGCCCCGACGTCGTCGACCGTGGGGGCCACCAGCAGCCCGGTTCCACGCGGCGCGGCGTCGAGCTCGGGCTTGTCGATCACCAGGGTGACCAGCGAGATCCCGGCGCCCGGGGCCGGGGCGTGGGCGGCGAATCCGGCGTCGATCCCGCTCAGCAGGGCGACCGCGGTTTCGCCGCCGGTGGCCACCACCAGGCGCTCGGCCACCACCTCGCGCGGCTGCCCGGCCTCAGCGCCGGCCTCCTTGGCCAGCCGGTCATGGCGCTCGTGCCTGGATTCCTTCTCGTGCTTGGCGTCCTTGGCCGCGGCTACGGACCGCGGGGCCAGTTCGATGCGGAAGCCGGTCCCCCCTGCGTTCGCCGCGATCCCCGCGACCCGGCTGTTGGCGTGCAGCTGCACGCCCGCGGCCTTGAGGTCTGCGACCAGGGCGGAGGTCAGCCGGTTCATGCCGCCGGAGACGGAGGCGACGGCGGATCCGGCCGGGGCAGCTGCGCGCATGGCCGCGACGGCGCGGGCCAGCGAGCCGTGCTTGAGCACCGAGGCGCGCAGCCCCGGCGCGATGGCGTCCACGTCGAGGGTGTCGGGGTCCGCCGAATGCACGCCGGAGACCACGGGGGTGACGAGGTTTTCCAGCACCGCGGAGCCCATGCGGGAGCGGACCAGTGCGCCGAGGGACATGTCGCCCTCGAGGAGCTTCTTCGAGACCGGGGTGATCAGGTCCGCGGCGGCACGCAGGGCGCCGGCGCGCCCCACGGCGCGGCGCACCTCCTCTGCCCACGGGTCCCCGGGGATGCCCAGGATCCCGGTGGCCGGAAGCGGCTGGGCGACGTTTTCGCCCCCGCGCTTGAGGTACAGCCAGGCGCCGCCGGGTTCGGGGGTGACGATGTCCTCGCCCAGGCCCAGTTCGCCCAAGAGGTCCGCGACGGCGGTGGAGCGGGTGGCGAAGGACTCCGCTCCCGCGTCCAGGGCCAGCCCGGCGACCTCGTGGAGTCCCACGCAGCCGCCGAAGACGCCTCCGGCCTCGTGGACCTGGACGCGGTGGCCGGTGGCGGCCAGTTCGCGGGCGGCCACGAGCCCGGAGATCCCGCCGCCGACGACCAGCGCCAGCGGGGCATCGGGAGCACTCGGGGACGGCTGTGCCGCCTCGGTGCCGCGGGCCCGGTTCAGCAGGCGCAGCGCGTGGGCGGCGGCGTTCGACGCCACCGGGGCGCGCTTGGCCTTGGCCGGGGCGGGCGCCTCTTCGGGCGCCGGTGCCGGGGCAGTGGCCGGTGCGTGGTCCGTGGCCGGTGCCGCATCGGCGGCGGGCAACCCGTCGCCCGAGCCGGCCTGGCCGCCCGGGACGGGCTGGGCAGGGCCGGCATCGTTGGCCGAGCCGCGGCGTGGCTGCTCTTCGACGTGTGGCACCATCAACTCTTTTCCGGGAAAACGAAGGTGTTGCTTGTGGGTCCGGGATGCGCTGCGCGTGGCGTCCGCGCGGGCGAATCGCCCCGCGCACCGCACCCCGGCGGTACTGCTGGTGGTTCTAGCTTAACGCCCGGCCACGGGGATCGAGTGAATCAGCTCGACCACGCGGGTGAGGACCTCCGGGTCGGTCTCCGGCGGCACGCCGTGGCCCAGGTTCGCCACGTGGCTCGGCGCGGTGTCGCCGGCGGCGAGCACCTCGCGCACGTGGGCCTCGAGGACCTCCCACGGGGCTGAAAGCAGGGCCGGGTCGATGTTGCCCTGCAGCGGGATGTCCCCGCCCAGGCGGCGGTTGGCCTCGTCCAGCGGCAGGCGGTAGTCCACGCCCATCACGTCGACGCCCACGTTGCGCATGGCGGGCAGCAGCTCCGAGGTGCCGGTGCCGAAGTGCACCAGCGGGACGCCGGTGTCGCGCACCAGGTCCAGGGCGCGGGCCGAGGCCGGGGCGACGAAGTTGGTGTAGTCCGCCAGCGAGAGCGATCCGGCCCAGGAGTCGAAGAGCTGGCCGGCGGAGGCGCCGGCCTCGATCTGGGCGCGCAGGAACGCGCCGGAGGCGTCGGCGGCCCAGTTGGCCAGTTCCTCCCAGACGCCGGGCTCGGCGTGCATCATGGTGCGCGGGCCCATGTGGTCTCGGGACGGGCGCCCCTCGACCATGTAGGCGGCGACGGTGAACGGGGCGCCGGCGAAACCGATCAGCGGGGTGTTGCCCAGCTGCTCGACGGTCATCGCGACGGCCTCGCGGATCGGGTCCAGCGCCGCGTCGTCCATCTTCGGCAGCGCGCGCACGTCGGCGGCGGTGCGCACCGGGGTGCCCAGCACCGGGCCGACGCCCGGGACGATGTCCACATCGATGCCCGCAAGCTTGAGCGGGATCACGATGTCGGAGAAGAAGATGCCGGCATCCACGTCGTGGCGGCGCACCGGCTGCAGCGTGATTTCCGAGGCCATCTCGGGGCGCAGGCACGATTCGAGCATCTCGGTGCCCTCGCGCAACTTGCGGTACTCGGGCAGCGAACGGCCGGCCTGGCGCATGAACCACACGGGTCTGCGGGTGGGCTTCTGGCCGCGGTAGGCGGAAATCAACGGGGAATTGGCGGTACGACCGTCCATCAGCGGGTGGTTCTGGCTCAACGTCATGCTACTGATTCTGCCAACATATCTGCCCGAACCGTAATCCACTCGCCCCCAGCGAACACGCTGCGAGCCCGGGGATAGACGAACTGGTCACAACTAATGCTCTACGGCACGTAGAAGCGCTATCATGGGATGCACTGTGGTTTTACTATCTCTCGTTGCCTCCCATTCAGACATCGACCTCGAGACCGTGGCAAAGATCAGTGCCGACGCCTCCCAGGTCGCTTCCGTCGTGCTCGCTTCGGCCAGCCCGGTCGCCGGCGCCATCACCCTGGCCACCTGCAACCGCTACGAAATCTATTGCGAAGTCCCGCAATCAGAGGACGTCGTTGCCGCCCGGTCGGAGGTGATCGCCCAGATCGCCGCCAGCACCGGCCTCAGCCAGGACACCATCTCCACCGCCCTGGTCTCCAAGACCGAGACCGAGGTCATCGAGCACCTCTTCTCCGTCGGCGCCGGACTTGACTCCGCGGTCATCGGCGAACGCGAGATCGCCGGGCAGGTGCGCCGCGCACTGAACGAGGCGCAGGCCGCGGGAACCGCCACTGGCTCGCTGGTCCGGCTCTTCCAGGCAGCCTCGCGCACCGCCAAGGACGTCGGCTCGCGCACCTCGCTGGGATCGCGCGGCCTCTCCGTCGTGTCCGTCGCCCTGGAACTGGCCACCGACCTGAGCCGCGACCCGGACTGGGGACCCAAGAACATCGTCATCTTCGGCACCGGCGCCTACGCCGGGGCCACCATGTCGCTGCTGCGCGAACGCGCGGCCCACAACGTTTCGGTCTTCTCCGCCTCCGGTCGCGCCGAGGCATTCGTCGCCACCCGCGGCGGAACCGCCCTGGACGAGACCACCCTCGAGGCGGCCCTGGAGCAGGCAGACGTCATCATCGGCTGTTCCGGCTCCGACCACCGCCTGATGGCCTCCGACATCGCGTCCCTGGACCGTGCCTCCCGCCCGCTGGTGGCCATCGACCTGGCGCTGACCCACGACTTCGATCCTGAACTCGGTGCCCTGGAGGGCGTGGAATTGATCAACCTGGAATCGGTGCGCATGGCCGCGCCCGAAGAACAGGCGCAGTCGCTGCGCCAGGCACGGAGCATCGTGCTCGATGCCGCCGAGGCCTTCGCCGCCGAGCAGCGCGAGCGCGCCGCCGATGCCGCCATCGTGGCCCTGCGCAAGCACACCCAGCGGGTGCTCGAGGCCGAGGTGGAGAAGGTCCGCGCCCAGCACGGCTGCACCGCCGCCGCCGAGGAAGTCGAATTCGCCATGCGCCGGATGATGCGCCAGCTGCTGCACGTGCCCACGGTCCGCGCCCGCGAGCTTGCCGCCGCCGGCCGCGCCGGGGACTACATCGACGCCCTGGAAACCCTCTACGGGCTCGAGGTCGAGCTGCCTGCAGCCCCGTCGGTGAAGAACGCCTCCCGCTGCCCCGTCACCGGGACGGGTTCGGCCGGCTCGGCTCCAGAGGCCGGGACCATATCAGGGCAGGCCGACCTGCAGCGCCAGGCCGTCTAGCTCCTCTTTCCATGCGCGCAAGGGCGCCGCGGGCAAGCACCAGGCTTTCCGCGGCGCCTTTTCCGTCCCCGCGACAGCCCCGAAGCCGCCCAAGCCGTCCGCGGCCCGTCGGGCAGCGGTCCTCAGTAGGTCGGCAGCGACGGATCCACGTCGCTGATCCAGTCCAGGATGCCGCCGGCGACGTGGCGCACCCGGGTGTAGTCGTTGCCCAGCAGGTGGCGCATCACCTCGGAGGAGCGCCCCCCGGACTTGCAGTGCAGGATCAGCTCCTTATCCCGCGGCAACTCGATCTCGCCGGCGAGGATCGCCCCGCGGGGGGCAAGGATGGCCCCGGGGATCGAGACGATCTCGGCTTCCCCGCGTTCTCGCACGTCGATGAGCAGGAAGTCTTCTTTGCCTTCCTCGCGCCCCTGGAGCAGCTCGGCCAGCCGGGAGGCCGTGATGCTGTGCTCGGCCGTGAGCCGCAGCCCGTCCGCGTCCAGCATCGGCATCGCGCAGAAGTCGTCGTAGCTGGGCAGCAGCGCGGTGATCGGCCCGACCTCGGGATCGGTGCGCAGCGAGACCTCGCGCCAGGTCATGTCCAGCGAGTCCAGGATCAGCAGGCGGCCCAATAGCGTGCGCCCCGCCCCGGTGATGAGCTTGATGGCCTCGGCCACCATGACGGATCCGACCTGCGCACACAGCACCCCGAAGACCCCGCCCTCGGAGCAGGAGGGAACCGTGCCCGGGGGCGGCGGGGTCGGGTAGAGGTCGCGGTAGTTCGGGCCGTAGGCGTCCCAAAAGACGCTGACCTGCCCGTCGAAGCGCAGGATCGAGCCCCAGACATACGGTATTCCGGCGAGCGCCGCGGCGTCGTTGACCAGGTAGCGGGTCGCGAAGTTGTCGGTGCCGTCCAGCACCAGGTCGTACTGGCCGAAGAGCTCCACCGCGTTCTCGACGTCCAGTCGTTCGTTGTGCAGCTTCACGTCGATGAGCGGGTTCAGCTCGCGGATGCGCCGGGCCGCCGATTCGGTCTTCAGCTCCCCCACGGTTGCGGTGGAGTGGATGACCTGGCGCTGCAGGTTGCCCAGGTCCACCACGTCGTCGTCGATGATGCCCAGCGTCCCCACCCCGGCCGCGGCCAGGTAGAGCAGGGCCGGGGATCCCAGTCCCCCGGCGCCGATGACCAGCACACGGGCGTTCTTGAGCCGGCGCTGCCCGCCCATCCCGATCTCCGGGATGATGATCTGGCGCGAATAGCGCATCATTTCCTCGGGCAGCAGTTCCTCCCCGGGCCCCACGAGGGCCGGGAGGCGGCCCGGGGCGTCGTTCCGGTTCGGGGTCGTGGGCTCGGTGCGGGGATCCATGTATTCACCATAGTGCTTGGGCGGCACGATGCGTCAGGTCCGGCATCCGTCGTTACCCAAGAGTAGACTTGTGCGAAATGTCGCCCGCTTTCGCCGGGCGGCCAGCTTCCGCGAAAGGGCCGACGTGACCATACCCCCAAGCCTCGGCGGCCGGACCCAACGGACCGTGCGGATGCCGCGCGAGGCCCGCCGCCGCCAGCTGCTCCAGGCGGCCCACCAGGTCTTCGTCGCCCACGGCTTCCACGGGGCGTCGATGGACGAGATCGCCGAAGTCGCCGAGGTGTCCAAGCCGGTGCTCTACCAGCACTTCCCGGGAAAGCGGGAGCTATACGTGGCGTTGCTCGATGCCCACATGGACGAATTCAGCGCGTTGTTGCAGCAGGCCATCAACTCCACCTCCGACAACAAGCTGCGCGTGGGCGCCACGATTCGCGCCTACTACGAATACATCGCACGCGATTCCCAGGCGTTCCGGCTCATCTTCGAGTCCGACCTGCTCAACGACGAGGAGATCGGCGGGCGCATCGAGGCGTTCAACGCGAAGTTCGCCGGTCGCATTGCCGATGTCGTTGCGGAGGACACGAAACTCCCCCCGGCGCAGGCGCTGCTCATGGGCCGTGCCATGGCCGGGATGGCCCAGGTTTCGGCCCGCTACTGGGTGGATATGGCCGACGAGGTGTCCATGGAAGAGGCCAGCGATTTGGTGTCGCGTTTAGCTTGGCGCGGAATCGGTCGATTCCCCAAGGAATCCTGACGTAAATTCGACACTAGATGTAGGTCGGCGCCACCGGGCCCCGGCACATGCACCAACCAGGAAGGCCGACATGGACGTTCGCATTGGAATTCAGAATGTTGCCCGCGAGATCGTAATCGAATCCGAAGAAAACGCCGAGGAGCTGGCCAAGCGCGTCTCGGACGCCTTGGCGGCGGGCGGGGAACTTCGCCTCACCGATGCCAAGGGCCGCCTCATGCTCGTGCCCGTTTCGGGCATCGCGTATGTCGAGATCGGTGTCGAGGAAGCACGCCGCGTCGGATTCGCCCATTAGGCGTTTTTCGTCCGGCAGCGGAAGGGGGGACGGGCAACCGTCCCCCCTTCCGACGTTTAACCGCCGCTACTCGAAGGCGGGCGGTTCCTGGCGTTGCTCGGTGCACAGGCAGACCCGGTTGCCGTCGGCGTCCGAGTAGATGGTCCAGCTCGGCTCGTGCGTCCTGTCCCCCATCCCGGCGCTTGGCTCCAGGGCTGCCTGCGCCTGCTCCAGCCCGGAGTGGGAAATGTACTTGTCGAGGTGGATGCGGTTGGGGTTCGGCGTCGCCGTCTCCTGGAACCAGATCCGCGGGTTGCGTCCCTCGGGGTCGATGAGGTCCCCGTCGCGGCCCTTGCGGTAGCCCATGACCTCGATCCAGAAGTCCTCCAGCCGCGCGGGGTCCTGCGTGTCGATGCCCAGGAACACGTCCTGGTGGCGCTGGGGCGCCGCGACGGCGGTGGAGTCCGAGGCGGCGAATTCGAGCAGCGTGGCCAGCGCGACGTCGCGCAGGGTGATCTCTCCGCCCACATCGTGGGAGGTGGTGCTCAGGAAGATGGTGTTCCACCGCCAGTCCACGTCCGGGTGGTGCCCCTGGTGCTCCGCGGCCTCGGCCACGATGGACAGGAAGTCGATGGCCTCCCGCGAGTCGGGGAACTCCCAGGCGCACACCAGTGCGCCCTGGCGTTCGCGCCAGGAGGGCAGCTCCTTCAGCGCCCTGGCGATCTCGTAGGCGGTCAGGACACGGAGGGGTGAATCCTTCTCAAGGCCCATGGTTCTTCTCGTTTCTCTTGGTTCGGGGGTGCCGGTCGCCGGGCACTTCTCAGGCGGTCATGCCCAGCTGGCGCATGCGCCGCGAGTGGTTCTCCACCAGCCGGGCGAACAGCGCGGTCATTTCCTGTCCGCGGTCGTTGCGGCCCTCGGCCTGCAACGCACCCCAGAAGTCATAGGTCTCGCCGATTTCCCGCGCCTGGGTCAGCGCCTCCCCCAGCAGCCTGCGGCCCCACAGGGCCAGGCGCGAGGCCCGCTCGGGGTGGTCGGAAATCGCCAGCTGCAGCCGCTCGCGCAGCCACTCGGTGTTCGTTTGCGAGGTCTTGACCTCCTCCACCAGCGCGCGGGCCTCCGGCTCCAGGCCGGACGCGATCAGCGCGTAGAAGTCGGCGGCGACCCCGTCGATCACGTACGCCTTGGTCAGCGACTCGTACCAGTCCCCCGGCTTGGTCCGCCGGTGCATCTCATCCAGCGATGCCATGAACGGCTCGATGACCTCCTGCGGGTCCAGGCCACGGGCGGCAATGAGCTCGCGCACCATTTCGAAGTGCCCGAACTCGGTCACCGCGAAACGGCCCAGCGTTTCGCGGTCGACCAGCGTCGGCGACAGGCGCGCGTCGGAGGACAGGTGCTCGAAGGCCGTGAGCTCCTGGTAGGCGATCAGCCCCAGCAGGGCCAGTTCCGCGTCCTGCGCGGCGGCCGCCGAGCCAAAGGTCAAAGGTGATTTGGTCATGGCTTCAGCGTACTCGCGGGCCAACACACGCAACACAACGACGTCCCGGCACGCGCGCGGTGGTTATGCTGGCGATGTGATCCACCAAAATATCGCCCTCACACCCGAGGCCCGCAGCACCGCACTGGCACAGGCCCTCGAGGCCCTGGAAACGGAGTTCGCCCTGCGCAGCGAATTCCCGCCCGAGGTGCTCGCCGAGGCCCGGCGCGCCATCGCCGACTTCGAGCGCCCCGCCATCGACCGGCGCGAGATCGAACTGGTCACCATCGACCCGGCGACATCCACCGACCTGGACCAGGCCGTCCACCTGGCCCGGCACGGCGACGGCTACGTGGTGCACTACGCGATCGCCGACGTGCCCGGCTTCGTCGCCCTGGGCGGGCGCCTCGATGCCGAGACCAGGCTGCGCGGCCAAACGGTGTACCTGCCGCACCGGCGGATCGCGCTGCACCCCGAGGCCATCAGCGAGGACGCCGGTTCCCTGCTGCCGGACCAGGAGCGCAGCGCCTACCTCTGGGCTTTCACCCTCGATGCCTCCGGTGCCGTCACCCACACCGCCCTGGAGCGGGCCATCGTCCGCAGCCGGGAAAAGCTCAACTACGTCGATGTCCAGGCCTCCCTGGACGACGGGAGCGCCAGCGAGATGCTGCAGCTGCTGCGCGAGATCGGCCTCAAGCGCATCGAGCTGGAACGGGCCCGCGGCGGCGCGTCCCTGCGCATCCCGTCCCAGGAGGTCGAGTGCGTCGACGGCACCTACCGGATCGTTGCCGACCCCCCGCTGCCGGTGGAGGACTGGAACGCGCAGATCTCCCTGATGACCGGGATGGAAGCGGCCCGCATCATGCTCGAGGCCAAGGTGGGGCTCCTGCGCACCATGCCGCCCCCGGCGGAAAAGGACATCCAGGTCTTCCGGCTCCAGGCCAAGGCGCTGGGAACCGTCTGGGAGACGAACCAGCCCTACGGCGAGTTCCTGCGCTCCCTCGATATGGCCGACTCCCGCCAGCTGGCCCTCATGCACCAGGCCACGAGCCTGTTCCGCGGCGCCACCTACACCGCGCTCGACGGCGAGGTCCCCGGGGAGACCATCCAGGCGGCCATCGCCGCGCCCTACGCCCACACCACCGCCCCGTTGCGCCGCCTCGTGGACCGCTTCGCGCTGCTGGTCTGCTCCTACGCGGTCCACGGCCAGGAGGTCCCCGCCGGCGTGCGCGAGGTGCTGCCCCAGCTGCCGGATCTGATGAACGACTCGAACCGCATCGTGAACAAGGTCGAACGCGCCGCCATCGACACCGTGGAGGCGGCCTCGCTGGCCCACCGCGTGGGCGAACGCTTCCGGGCAGTGACGCTGACCGGTTCCGAGGACCCGGGCAACGGCAACCACCGCGCCGGGGGCACCCTGCAGGTGAAGGACCCGGCGGTCATGGCGCCCTTCGAGGGCACCGCGGCGGCCGGCATGCAGGTCGAGGCCGAGCTGGTCCACGCGGACATGGCCAGCCGCAAGGTGCTCTTCCGCATCGTCGGTTCCTGAGCCCATCCTCCGGGGACCGCGGGCCGGTTACGGTCCCCAGTGGACGGGGCCGCGCCGGCCCGGGGACGGGTCCCGCGGCGGGCAATACCCCGAATTGCCCGGTCGCACGATATGCTTGAACGGTATACAAGGATGCCCGGTCGCGTACCTTGAAAAGAATTCATGCGGGATTACCCAGCGACTTCCGCGCCCCACGTGGTCAGTTCCACTTGACCGCTAGCTAAGCCTGCGATCGGCTCCGCTGGAAGCACCTCGATTGTGGTGGACCTCCGACCCCATACCCCCGGCATTGCCGGGGACGGTCGTCGAGCACCCCTTTCCCCAGGTGCCTAAACGAATGAGACCCCCTGTGTCGAATACAGAACACCTGCTCACCGCCGACTCGGCGTCCGAAGCAGTGGACATCGAAGAATCCCTGTCCACCGATGAAACCCCGCACGAAATCCCGCAGCTGACCTTTGCCGACTTCGGCGTGCGCGCCGACATCGTCGAATCCCTCACGGACGCCGGGATCATCCACCCCTTCCCCATCCAGTCGATGACGCTCCCGGTCGCACTGGGCGGGCACGACATCATCGGCCAGGCCAAGACCGGCACCGGCAAGACCTTCGGCTTCGGCATCCCCGCGCTGCAGCGCGTCATCGGGCCCGACGACGAGGGCTACGACAAGCTCCCGGCACCCGGCGCCCCGCAGGCCCTGATCGTCGCCCCGACCCGCGAGCTTGCCGTGCAGGTCGCCGCCGACATCGAAAAGGCCTCGACCAAGCGCAACGCCCGCATCGCCACGATCTACGGCGGACGAGCCTACGAGCCGCAGATCGAGCAGCTGAACAACGGCGTCGAGATCGTCGTGGGCACCCCCGGTCGCCTCATCGACCTGCACCGCCAGCGCCACCTGAACCTGAAGAACGTGCGCATCGTCATCCTCGACGAGGCCGACGAGATGCTGGACCTCGGCTTCCTGCCCGACGTCGAGACGCTGCTCGCCGCCACCCCGGCGATCCGCCAGACCATGCTCTTCTCGGCCACCATGCCCGGCCCGGTCATCGCCATGGCCCGGCGCTACATGACCAAGCCGACGCACATCCGCGCCGCGGACCCGGACGACGACTCGATCACCAAGAAGGACATCCGCCAGGTCGTCTACCGCGCCCACCAGCTGGACAAGGACGAGGTCGTCGCCCGCATCCTGCAGGCCGAGGGCCGCGGACGCACCATCATCTTCACCAAGACCAAGCGCTCGGCCGCCAAGCTGACCGACGAACTGATCGATCGCGGATTCGCCGCCGGCGCCATGCACGGCGACCTGGGCCAGGGTGCCCGCGAGCAGGCACTGCGCGCCTTCCGCAACAACAAGGTCGACGTGCTGGTCGCCACCGACGTCGCGGCCCGCGGCATCGACGTGGACGACGTCACCCACGTGATCAACCTGCAGTGCCCGGAAGACGAAAAGACCTACTTGCACCGCGTCGGCCGCACCGGCCGCGCCGGCAACAAGGGCACCGCGGTGACCTTCGTGGACTGGGAAGACGTCCCGCGCTGGGGATTGATCAACAAGGCCCTGGGCCTGAACGTCACCGAGCCGGTGGAAACCTACTCCTCCTCGCCGCATCTCTTCACCGACCTGCACATCCCGGCGGGCACCAAGGGCCGGTTGCCGCGCCACGCGCGCAAGCTCGAGGGCCTGGCCGGCGAGAAGCTCGAGGACCTGGGCGAGACCGGCAAGAAGCCCGCCTCGCGTTCCTCCGACGGCGGGCGCCGCTCTGAACGCGGCGGCGAGCGCGGCGGCAACAGCGGTGAGCGCGGCGGACGCCACGGCCATTCCCGCGGCCGTTCGGACCGCCCGGCACGCGAGGGCGAACGCCACCGCGAGACCGCGGCAGCCTCCGAGCACGCCGGCACCACCGAGTCCTCGGAGCAGGGCGCCACGAAGGCCGAGCGCCCGGCACGCACCCGCCCCAACCGCAGCCGCACCCGCCGCCGCGACGGCGAAGTCGTGAACCGCAACGACGCCGAGTAGATTGACGCCAAGCAACTAGATGACGTTGACCAGCATTCCCGACGGGCCCATCGCCGATCCCTCACCGGACGCCGATGGGCCCGCCGCTGCAACCCCTGCCCCCGCCTGGGCTCCCACGGGACCCAACCTGATCGTCCATGCCGAAAACGCGACGTTCCTGCCGACGTTGCCCGACGAATCCTTCACCCTGATCTACGTCGATCCGCCGTTCAACACCGGCCGGACGCAAAAGCGCCAGGTCATGACCTCGGTCCGCGCGGCCGAGGGCGAGGGCGACAGGGTCGGCTTCCAGGGCCGGAGCTACTCCACCTTGCGCGGGGACCTGCACAGCTACGACGACGCGTTCGACGACTACTGGTCCTTCCTTGAGCCGCGCCTGCGCGAGGCTTGGCGGCTGCTGGCCGACGACGGGACGCTGTACGTGCACCTGGACTACCGCGAGGTGCACTACGCCAAGGTCATGCTCGATGCGATCTTCGGGCGCGAGTCGTTCCTGAACGAGATCATCTGGGCCTACGACTACGGAGCCCGGGCAAAGTCCCGCTGGCCGGCCAAGCACGACAACATCCTGGTGTACGTCAAGAACCCCAAGACGTACCACTTCGACAACGCCGAGGTCGACCGCGAGCCGTACATGGCCCCCGGCCTGGTCACCGCCGAAAAGCGCGAACGCGGCAAGCTGCCCACCGATGTCTGGTGGCACACCATCGTCTCGCCCACCGGCAAGGAAAAGACCGGGTACCCGACGCAGAAGCCCGAGGGCATCCTGCGCCGGATCATCAACGCGAGTTCGCGAGAGGGCGACTGGGTCCTGGACTTCTTCGCCGGCTCCGGCACCACCGGTTCTGTTGCCCAGGCCTTGGGCCGCCGTTTTGTCTGCGTGGACGAAAACCCGCAGTCGATCTCCGTGATGACCAAACGCATCCCGAAGGCCACATTGCTTCGGGATCTGGCCGACTGATCGTTCCATAGCAGTCAGCTTCTCGGTTCGACGAGCGGCCCATCCGTCATCGACCGAATTCCTAATGCAAATCCCTTGATGCGCTAAGCCCCGTGCTGCCTTGAATTTCAGAGGCGACACGGGGCTTAGCGCTGTGTGGAAGTTACGGCGTTGCCAAGTCGAAATGCCGTTCCAGCTTCGCTCGCTGCTTGCGCCGCGAATATGGCAAACAGTTCGAATTCCGGCCACGATCTGCTCGGCCCAATGCCAGTTGCCGCTGGACCACCCATTTCACGAACCGTCTCTGACTCGGCAATGCCCTGTGGAAAACGCTCCCAAAGCCTTGGGAAGGGGGCTAGGATGTCTGCTAATTGACTCCGACCGAATCGTAGGCCTCTGGCATGTTTACGAAAATCAAGAAAGTCATTGTCGTCTTCTGCTCGGGTGCACTCGTGCTCGCAGCGGCGGGATGCACCGGAGAAGCGAACCCGGCCGAGCCCACGAACTCTTCTCCGACCTCCACGGCCACGGTATCCGCCCCTCCCCCTACGGTGTCCCCGAGCCCCACCGCGAAACCGACGCCCAAGCCAATCCCTGGCACTTCAAAAGGACCAGCAAAGTATTGGCCGGTCCCCAAGATGCCCGACGCAGCTAAAAAGAACTCCGACGCAGGAGTTGCGGCCTTTACCAAATATTGGTTTGACGTACTTGAGTACATGTACATTACTAACGATTCTCGCCCGTTGAAGGCGATCACCCGGCCCGCATGTGATCTTTGCGCGCGTAAGTTCATCGACCCAGCTGACGGCCTCGCAAAAAATGGCGCGTGGTCCGTGGGCGGAGCCTTAGACACAACGGTGACACTATCGGTGACAGAGGGAGATTCTGCAGGCGTTGCCAATTTCCAACTAGAACAAGAAGAACTACTCGTTTACAGCAAGAACGGCGAATATTACGGGAAACTGCCCGGCACCAAGAAACCTGATGCCGGCACCCTAGTTCTGATATTTGACGAGGGTTGGCATGTGATTGATCTTCAGTGGCTAGATGCGAGTTGATTCAGAATGAGATGCCACAAGTACTTGATATTGTGCGCCGCGGCAATTTTGCTGGCGTCCTTCAACGTTGTCGTTTCGGCGACTGTGGCTTACGCATGCCCGGAGGAAACGTTTGAAACAAATGATCGAGAATTTATCGCCAAGGGCCAGGGCTGCCAATTCAATAACGGCGGCACGACCTATGGTGACAAGCAGACCAGTCGTACGAAGACGATCAACAACGGTCCGAAAATTCGTTACGAAGTTACTTATTATCAGGAATGTAGTCCTGCGATGACACTGGTCAAAATCTGTGTGGCGAATGCAGATCCTCCATGCGCGGATGGCAGTTATACCCTTACTAGATTGATCAAGGCGTTGAATGGCCCACGCGCTGGGCAAGTTATTTCTGTGCGGCAATACTGCACCGTTGAACCAACGGTTGAAGTGCCAGGAGCAGAACAGGATATTGCCAAAGTTACGCCTGACCAGTTTCGAAGGATGCCGATAATCGCATCGACTATCGTAAGCCAGCCTGAGGGATTTTCTCTACGCAACGGAAACGCTCATTTATATGCGTCTTCAAAAACTCAGAACTTCAAAATCGAGCTATTCGACCAATCTGTCCGTGTACGAGCCATACCAATGACATACCTTTGGAGTTATGGTGACGGAACATCGCGGACGTTGAATTTCCCTGGATCTTCAGCCCCCATCCGCAGTTTTGACGAACCGACCAGCACGAGCCATGTCTACAAGGAAACTGGCGATTTCCGGGTCGGGCTGACCACGCGTTACCGCGGGGAATACTCGACCGAGGGCGGCCCTTGGACACCGATCCCCGGTG
This sequence comes from Paeniglutamicibacter sp. MACA_103, assembly GCF_045798555.1. Classification (NCBI taxonomy): domain Bacteria; kingdom Bacillati; phylum Actinomycetota; class Actinomycetes; order Micrococcales; family Micrococcaceae; genus Paeniglutamicibacter; species Paeniglutamicibacter sp. MACA_103. The sequence continues at coordinate 42,734 of NZ_JBIXLN010000022.1, forward strand.
TCGCCAACGTGCCCAGCGAGTCAATCACGATGAGCGTGTGGCGGACCAAGAAGATCCTCGTGGCCGAGAACTGTAGTCAGAGCCCCAGCGCCCCCGGCTGCGCTTCGCTCTTCGATGACTAGCGTCCCCAAGACCCGCAACAGGCTCCACAAGGAAACAACCACCGCCACCACCCATATCCGACGGGGTTCGGGCGAGTTCGCTTCTCGCCGACCGAATGTGAGGTCCCGTGTTCCCGGATCCGGACGTGGGCGCGGTCCCAGGATTCGTCGTCGCCAAGGAATGCGCAGTACTGTGTTGGGAATTTCAAAAAAAGCGCTGGGAGTCTGCCAATGTCATTGGCAGACTCCCAGCGCTTCAAACAATCGGGCCCGCAGCTGGCCATTCGACCGGCTCTATCGTGCCCCGGCGCCTAGACCATGCCCCGGCCCTCGGCACGAGCCTGGCGCCATTCACGATAGAACGCGCGCACAATGACAAAAAGCGTACCGCCGACAATGACGGGCCAGATCAAGACATATACGGTCAACCAAAAAATACTCATGACAGTCTCCTTATTCCTTGTCTCTACTTGGCGGTGACTACGGGGTCGGAGTCGTTTGTGATCGTCTCGACGGGGTCGAAGTCTCCGACTCGGTCCTTGATGGTGCTGAAGTCGAAGTTCTGCTTCGAACGCACTGACATCAAGTAGCAGACCACGGTCGAGACCGAGTAAGCGACCAGTGAACCGCTAAGGACGGCGTATTCGTGCAGGTTGCCGAAGGCGAACGGCGCCACAATGACGATTGCGGCAATGCCAATGATCCGAGCAATCTTGAGCCCGAAGAATCCAAAGCTCATCAGGCCAAGGACGACGCCTACACCGACGATGGAGACGATGTCAACGAGGTAGCCGGTCGCGCCGGACATCGAGATCCATTCGAAGCGCACGAGAAGGAACAAGGCCAGCGCGACCAGCGTCGAAACGGTGAAGGCCATGTTTGTGACCTTCTTCCAATAGAAGCTAGCGATGACCGGGAACACCAGCGCACCCCAAAGCGCGCCAACGAACACCAGCAGGTCGAGGATGTTCATCTTGCCACTGGCAAAGAACAGACCCGCAGCCGTGGCCAGAATCATGGTGATTCGGCCGACCAGCAGCATTGTCTTCGGATTGGCGTTCTTCTTGCCCACGGACTGGCCGTAAATATCGGCCATGGCGATCGAGGAAAGCGCCGCCAAGTCCGAATCGGCCGTGGAGGAAAGCGATCCCAGGATCATGATGAAGAAGACACACAGCAGAACTGGGCCAAGGTAGGTGACGGCCATCTGCGGGATCAGGTTGTTGGTATCCCCGTCAATCGGCGTGATGCCTGCATAGAGGGCAATGACGCCGAGCATGCCGAATCCGATAATGGTGGCGCCATAGCCGATGGTCGCGGTGATGAAGGTCGGCTTGATCAGGTCCTCACGTACTGCGAAGAGGCGCTGGGCAATCGTCTGGTTGCCGATGGCGTAGGCCAGGACCGCCGCGATGTACGGGGCTCCTTGGTTCATGAACGCGTCGGAGGAGAAGAAGTTGCTCTGCTGCGCCGTCAGGTTTGAGGCACCGGCCTCGAAGAGACCGGGTCCACCAGCGGCAAAGAAGACCACAGGAATGATGATCACCACGGCGCCGAGCATTGCCACGACCTGGGCAAAATCGGTAAGCACCGAGGCCCGGAACCCGGACCACAGGGTGTAGAGCAGGATGCCGGCAGCGACGGCGATAATGCCCTGGCGGAAACTGAATGGGGAAAGCAGCGCAATCAGTGCCCCACCGGCGATGAAGTTGGAGGTAAGGGAAATAACGCTGCCGAGTATGTTGGACCCTGCAAGCATGAGCTGGCTGGAACGTCCGTGGCGGGCGTACATGACCTCTGCCAGGGTGTGCGCCTTTGGCGCAACCGCACGGATTCTCCGACCGAAGGGGTAGATGAATAGAATCATCAATGCACCCCAAAGTCCGTAGTGAATCGGCCCGGAAATGCCATAGGTATAGCCCGAAGTCGCAGAAGCGTACATCGATGAAGCCCAAATCCAAGTTGCGGTCATACTCGCCGCAGAGACACCGAAACCAATTTTGTTTCCGGCTGTCATATATCCATCGGCGTTTTCATTCTTCTTACCAATGAAAAGGGACATAACAAATGTCCCCCCATAAAACAGTACCAACAAACCCAGGACAACTGACCCTGCGAGAAGTTGATAATCCCCATTTTCGAGATCCATAACCATCCTCTCTTCGTAGGAACGCCGCCGGCAACAATTCCTAAGTTTGCGCGCTGGCCGACTAGGGCACAATTAATCGAATTCGCTTACACGAATCGAGCAGGCATCCGGCGTGGACGCATTTAGAGCGCGCAAAACCACCCGGCCCTCATGCCGGATACTTGGACAACGGAATATGGTCGCAGGGAGGTTATCCTCACCAGTGCACGACACCGATTTACATCCAAAATGACGGTGAATATCATTCCGTCGTGGTTGTGAGTTGCTTCGTGAAACGCTGGAACTAGGCTCAACAAAAACATTTCAATCAGCGAAGCAACTAGAATGATAGTAGCAGGTATCGGGAGCTCATGCGCCCAGAATCGATAACGTTCCGATACCACCCCCATGGCGGCCGGCCCCTGAAGCAGGGATATTTGCCCGTCCGAATGCTAATGTTTGGTAGATCACATTTTGAGTTTGCCACTAGATTATGGCTTGTTGAATTGCCATTCAGCGTGCACGTGATCACCCGACCGATGTCGGTGCACTACGGTCGCAATAAAGGGCTCCTGACCACGAGGTTAACGGTGTGGACGGGCACTCGCCGCCCATCAAAAATGCGCACCTCCATCACCCCTGACCGGGACGATGGAGGTGCGCGTCAAGCCGACCCCTAGAACAGGTCAGGCATCCCCACGGGCGCACTTCCGGTCCCTGCCTCCAGGATCCGCTGCAGCATTTCCGGGCTGGTGGTGTTCTCGCCCAGTCGATTTGGCTTGCCGGTGCCGTGGTAGTCGGAGGACCCGGTGACGATCAAGTCGTGCTTGCTGGCCAGAGCGCGCAGATATTTGCGCCCTTCCTCCGGATTGTCCCGGTGATCGATTTCCAGGCCCAGCAACCCGGCCTCGATCATCTGCTCGAAGGTCTCCTCCCCCACCACGCGGCCGCGGGCAGAAGCGACGGGGTGCGCAAACACGGGAACACCGCCCGCATCGCGCACCAGCTTGACCGCGGTGACCGGGTCCATGGCGTAATGCCCGACGTAGTAGCGCGAACGGGCAGTCAGCACCTCCGCAAACGCCTCGGTACGGGTTCGGACAACACCTGCGGTCACCAGGGCGTCGGCAATGTGGGGACGGCCGATCGTTCCGCCGGGAATCGAGTGGCGGGCGATCAGGTCCCAGTCCACCGGATAATCCTCGGCAAGCAACTCGACCATGCGACGGGCGCGGGTTATGCGCGCATCGCGTGCCTTCTCGATCTCCTCAATCAAGCCCGCATGCGCAGGATCATGCAGATAGCAGAGCAGATGGACACTGACACCGGCCTCGGTCTTGCAGGAAATCTCCATGCCCGGGACCAGCCCAACGCCGATTTCAAGCGCGGCCGCTCCCGCCGCCGCCCACCCAGCCGTCTGGTCGTGGTCGGTCAGCGCCACCACGTCCAGGCCGGCCGCCTTGGCCGCAGCAACCAATTCGGCGGGATGCTCCGTCCCGTCTGAAACATGTGAGTGAGCATGAAGGTCGATCCGCATAGCTCTCAGGGTAGTCCCTCGATGCGGCACCGTTGGCGGTGCCCCACCGTGTTCATCCCCCAACGAACACGCGAGTCCCAAAGGCACCTCGATCCACCGGGCCGATCACCCCGAAACCGTGCGGTTCAGGCTGACAGCCAATCCACTCACGGCACCGGCACCGCGCCGCGTGGCAGGCGCCTTGGCGTATGCGCCCGGGCTTTGAGACGATTGGTCAATGAGCACTGATGCAACCACCACCACCGGCAGCGACCAGCCCCTCGAAGAGCGCGTGAACAACCGTTCGCAGCGCCCCAACTCCGAGGCATTCAAGAAGTTCATGGCCTCATCATGGGCCCCCGACACCTCCACGCTTCCGGGCGCCGACGCGGTGGCCCCGTATGCCGCCGCCCGCCGCGCAGCGATCTCGGCCAGGTTCCCCGGCGAACGACTGGTCGTTCCCGCCGGACCGCACAAGGTCAGGTCCAACGACACCGACTACCGCTTCCGCCCCCACTCCGGCTTCGCCCACCTCACCGGGCTGGGCCTTGACCACGAGCCGGAAGCCGTCCTGGTGCTCGAACCCACCGAGGCGGGCGCCGGTGACAACGGCTCGAACCACGTTTCCACCCTGTACTTCTCCCCCATGGCCGGCCGCGATTCCGAGGAGTTCTACTCCAGCGCCCGCACCGGCGAATTCTGGATCGGCCCCCGCCCGACCCTTCCGCTGCTGCAGGCGCGCCTGGGCCTGCCCACCGCCGACCTGTCCGGCCTCGAGGTTGCAATCACCAAGGACGCCGGAGTGGTGGAATTCGGCGGCATGCGCATCCGCCTGCTGCGCGAGGTCGACATGAACTGCGACGCCCTGGTCGACACCTCCCGCATCAACACCGGAGTGGACCTGGAGGTCTCCGATTCCCTCGACGGCGAGCTCTCCGAAGCACTCAGCGAGATCCGCCTGGTCAAGGACGAATGGGAAATCGCGGAAATGAAGAAGTCGGTGGCCGCGACGGTCAACGGCTTCCACGACGTCGTTCGCTCGCTCGACCGCGCCATGTCGCACGAACGCGGCGAGCGCGTCGTCGAGGGCGCGTTCTTCGCCCGGGCACGCGAGGAGGGCAACGACCTGGGCTACGACACCATCGCTGCCTCGGGCAACAATGCCACGGTGCTGCACTGGATCAACAACAACGGCACCGTCAACGACGGGGACCTGCTGCTGCTGGACGCCGGCGTCGAGGCCGAGTCACTGTACACCGCCGACGTGACCCGCACCCTGCCGGTCAACGGCAGCTACACCGAGGTGCAGCGCAAGATCTACCAGGCGGTGCTCGATGCCGCAGACGCGGCTTTCGCGGTGGCCAAGCCGGGCACCAAGTTCCGCGACCTGCACACCGCCGCGGTGACCGTGCTGGCGCAGAACCTCGACGCCTGGGGCCTGCTCCCCGTGCCGCTCGAGGAGGCGCTCTCCCCCGAGGGCCAGCAGCACCGGCGCTGGATGCCGCACGGCACCAGCCACCACCTGGGCCTGGACGTGCACGACTGCGCGCAGGCCAAGGCCGAGCTGTACCTGGACGGAATCCTCGAGGAGGGCATGGTCTTCACCATCGAGCCCGGCCTGTACTTCAAGAACGAGGACCTGGCGGTGCCGGAGGAATACCGCGGCATCGGCGTGCGCATCGAGGACGACGTGCTCATCACCGCCGACGGCTGCGTGAACCTCTCCGCGGCACTGCCGCGCACCCCGGCCGAGGTCGAGGAATGGATGGCGCAGGTCCGCAAGGGCTAGTCCCGCCCTCCTGCCATCAACGCGAAGGCGGCCTCCATCCGAATGTGGATGAAGGCCGCCTTCGCGTTTCGTGCTTGTTGGGCTTGACGCCCGGGGCCGTGCCCCGCAGTGCGTTGCCGCTGGCTAGAAGTGCTTGCCGTGTTCCGGGTGTTTCGCATCCTCCGGTGCGGATTCCCCGTCTGAAGTCCCGGCGCCGGTTGCGCGATCCGCATCCCCGGTGCCATCTGTCGATTCGGTTTCCTCGGCTGCGGGTGAGGGTGCGGCTGCCGGCGTATTGGCTGCAGGCGCAGCCGGGGCCTCGGCCACCGGGGCTGCGGCCGGCGGCGGGTTGTCCCCGAGGCGGATGCCGAACTGCGGGCGCCCGTCAGGCAGATCCGAGTAGCTGCCCGACGTCGGGACGCCCTGGACAGGTTCCGCCGGCGTGGCGGATGATGAAGGCTGGACCGGGGCCGGGGGCTGCACCGGAGGGGTGTGCGCTCCGACGCCGTTGTCCGCGGCCGTGCGGCTCATCGGCAGCTTCGCCGCCATGGCGCGTGCCGCATGCGCGTGCGAGAACGCCACCACCACGTCATAGCTGGTGGCCAGGACCTGGGACTGCGAGGCGAAGTCGCGCTTGCCGCGCCTGAACGAGTAGCTCACCACGCCCACCAGCATCCAGATGGCCATGCCGATGCCCACCGAGGACAGGATCTGCGCCAGCGCGTTGGAGCCCGGGCTGAAGATGGTCAGCACCAATCCGACGAAGACACCGAACATCGCGCCCTGCGCGGCGCCGGCCGCGGCGACCTTCGGGTAGCTGAGCTTTGCGGTAACCCGCTCCACGGACTTGAGGTCGTTGCCCACGATGGTGAGGTTGGCGACCGGGAAGTCGTTGTCGGCCAGGTAGTCCACCACCTTCTGGGCGTCGAGGTAGGTGCTGTAGCGCCCCAAAAGCTCGCCGCGCGGCAGGCCGGGCGAGTTCGGGTTGGACGGGGACGCACCAAGTGGGGAAGACATATATCCATTGTGCACGCTGCCGCGCCCGAAGACCGGGCTTGATCGCTGAAGGTGAAAGCGACGCGGCGGGTAACGGCGCATGACGGCGTCGCGCTCAACACATTGCCCAAACCATCGCCGGGTGCGGCGCAGGCAGTAGCCTAGAGAGCGTGAGCAGCAATTCTACGAAGGTCTTCATCGCACGACTGCTGGGCCTGGACGTGTTCGACCCCCTGGGCGACCGCCTGGGCCGGTTGCGCGACGTCGTGGTCATTTCCCGCCTGGCCACCAAGCCCGCCCAATGCGTCGGCGTGGTCGTCGAGGTGCCCGGCAAGCGGCGCGTCTTCGTGCCCATGACCCGAATCCAGGCCATGGAGTCGGGGCAGATCATTTGCACCGGCCTGGTGAACATGCGCCGCTTCCAGCAGCGCGGCGCGGAGATCATGGTGGCCGCCGAGCTCTTCGACCGGCGCGTTGTGTTCGAGGACGGAAGCGGCAACGCGGTCGTCGAGGACATCGGGCTGGCCCGGGAACGCAACGGGGACTGGATCATCTCCGACTACTACGTGCGCCGCGGAGACCCCGCCGGAGGTCTGCTGGGGCTGCGCCGGGCGCGCGGCGAGCGGCTGCTGGTGCCCTGGGACGCGATCGTGCACACCGCGCTGCACGAACCCCAGGCCGCCAGCACCTACGTGGCGGCCCACGACGAGATGAAGCCGGCCGACTTCGCCGACGCGCTGCACGAGATGAACCAAAAGCGCCGCGTCGAGGTCGCTTCCGAGCTGCAGGACGAGCGCCTGGCAGACGTGCTGCAGGAGATGCCCGACGACGAGCAGGTCCAGATCATCTCCGCCCTGGACATGGAGCGCGCCGCGGACGTGCTGGAGGAAATGGACCCGGACGACGCCGCCGACCTGTTGGGCGAGCTCTCCGAGGACACCAAGCACGCGCTGCTGGAATTGATGGAACCCGAGGAGGCGCGCGACGTGCGCCGCCTGCTTGAATACGCCGAGGGCACCGCCGGGTCGATGATGACCCCGGTCCCGGTGATCCTCTCCCCCGAGGCCACCGTCGCCGAGGCCCTGGCCTCGGTGCGCCGCGAGGAGCTGAGCCCCGCGCTGGCCTCCACGGTCTTCGTCACCCGGCCCCCGCTGGAGACCCCCACCGGCCGCTACCTGGGCGCGGTGCACATCCAGGCGCTGCTGCGCACCCCGCCGCCGGAGTCCCTGGGCAACATCCTGGACTCCGACGTCGAGCCCATCGACGACCTGGCGGGGGTCGCCGAGGTCGCGCGCACCCTGGCCAGCTACAACCTGACCTCGCTGGCCGTGGTGAACGACGACGGCCGGCTGGTCGGCGCGGTGACCGTCGATGACGTGCTGGACCACCTGCTGCCCGACGACTGGCGCACCCACGACGACGACCCCGAACGCATTCCCGCTCCGGACCCGGACCCGAACGTCTCCGGCACCCCGCAACCACCAGTGAACGGAGGAACCCATGGCTGAGAAGCGCCAGGTGTCGACGGGCCTCGACACCCCGATGACCGCACGAGCCCGCTTCTTCCCGCGCGTTTCCCCGAACCCCGACGCGTTCGGCTCGACCACCGAGAAGTTCGCGCGCTTCATGGGCACCCCGCAGTTCCTCTTCTACATGACGATCTTCTGCGTGTTCTGGCTCATCTGGAACACGCTGGCCCCGGAGGGCTGGCGCTTCGACTCCGCGGCCCTGGGCTTCACGGCGCTGACGCTGATGCTTTCGCTGCAGGCCTCCTACGCCGCCCCGCTGCTGCTGCTGGCGCAGAACCGGCAGGACGACCGGGACCGGGTCTCGCTGAGCGAGGACCGCGGCCGTGCCGAACGCAACCTCTCGGACACCGAGTACCTCACCCGCGAGCTCGCCGCGCTGCGCATCGCCCTGCGCGACGTGGCCACACGCGACTATGTGCGCTCCGAGCTGCGCTCCGCGCTCGAGGACCTGTTGGAAACCACCGACGGCGAGGAGCTGAACCTGCGAGCCAAGACCACCAAGCGCCGCGACCGCGGCTCCACCAACACCGGACTCATCCCGCAGGTGCCCCCGCGCGCTCCGGGCCGCACGCCGCGGGCACGGAGGAACGACACACCATGACCCTCGAGCCCCGGCTCCTTGAAGCACTCTCCACGGTCCAGGACCCCGAACTGCGCCGGCCCATCACCGAACTCGGCATGGTCGAATCTGCCGGCCTCATCGAGGGCACCGCCCACGTCACGGTGCTGCTGACCATCGCCGGCTGCCCGATGCGCTCCACCATCGAAAACGACGTTGCCGCCGCCCTGGCCGCGGTGCCCGGGGTCTCCCGCGTCGAGGTCGTCCTCGGGGTCATGAGCCCCGAGCAGCGCGCCGCGCTGCGCGAGTCGCTGGCCGGACGGACCATCCCGTTCTCCGACCCGGCCTCGCTGACCCGCGTGATCGGCATCGCCAGCGGCAAGGGCGGGGTCGGCAAGTCGTCGCTGACCGCCAACCTGGCCTGCGCGATGGCAGCCGACGGGCTGCGCGTGGGCCTCATCGACGCCGACGTGCACGGCTTCTCCATCCCCGGGCTGCTGGGCATCCCCGGGGCCAAGCCGACCCGCGTAGACGAGATGATCCTGCCGCCGGTGGCGCACGGGGTGAAGGTCATATCCATCGGCATGTTCGTCCCCGACAACAAGCCGGTGATCTGGCGCGGCCCGATGCTGCACCGGGCGCTGGAGCAGTTCCTGACCGACGTGCACTTCGGGGACCTCGACGTGCTGCTGCTGGACTTGCCCCCGGGCACCGGGGACATCGCCATCTCGGTCTCCCAGCTGCTCCCCGGCTCCGAGCTCGTGGTCGTCACCACCCCGCAGGCGGCCGCCGCCCAGGTGGCCGAGCGCGCCGGGTCCATCGCCGTGCAGACCGGGCAGAAGGTCGTCGGAGTCATCGAGAACATGAGCTGGCTGGTGTTGCCCGACGGGTCCACGATGGAGGTCTTCGGCGCCGGCGGCGGGGCCGAGCTGGCCCAGCGCCTGTCGCTGGTGCTGGGCACCGAGGTCCCGCTGCTGGGCCAGGTGCCCCTTGACCCGCTGCTGCGTGCCGGGGGCGACGCCGGCGTGCCGCTGGTGCTCTCCGACCCGCAGTCCCCCGCGGCCGCGCAGATCATCGACATGGCCCGCGGCCTCACGCGCCGCCCACGCGGCCTGGCCGGCCTGAAACTGGGCGTCACCCCGCGATAGGCACCACGGGCCGCGCGGCAGGCCCCTGGGGGCCGGTCACATGTAGGCCCGCACGCCGCCTCAACCGTCCCGGCCGGCCTTCCGGTCCGAAACCACCGCCCGGCAACGTCCCGGGCATGAATAAGGCGGCATCCCCCGGTTGTGGGGATGCCGCCTGTTGGATTCGGCGTCGGGGTGTTCTCCCGCGTCCGGGCTACGTCGCCTCGTTGTCAAAGGGCGCCGGCTCGTGCGGGGCCAGCGGGGCGACCCTGGCGATCGCCACCGGGCGCTGCTGGACGGCGGGGACTTCCTTGACGGCCGCCACGGCATCCTCGAAGTCCTCGAGCAGCGCGTCCTTGATGATCCGGCGCGGATCGTACTGTCGCGGGTCAAGCTTGCGCCAGTCCATGTCGGCGATGTCGTCGCCGACTTCCTCGCGCAGCTGTTCCTTGGCGCCGGTGGCCATGCGGCGCAGTTCCTTGACCAGGCGCGCCAGCTGCGCGGCATACTCCGGAAGTTTCTCGGGTCCCAAAATAACCACCGCGAGCACCGCTAGCACCAGCAGTTCACTGCCATTGATTCCCAGAAACACCCTTGTAGACTACCTGCTTTCGAGCAAAGATGAGGCCACTGCCTATTTGAAGTCCAAAACCATGAGCCGGGAAAAACCCCGCAGCAGGCGCTGTGAGAATTTCTCGGTGGAGGGATCCAGCGACACGATGCGCGTGTGCTCCCCCACCACCAGCCGTTGCAGGACCCGTTCCACGTCCGCCTTGGAAAGGTCGGAGGAAACCTCGTACCTCACGCCGTCCATGCTCAGCGTGGCGGTGCCCTCAGCATACGTGACGGCGGCAGCCGCCTTGGCGCCCAGGCGGTGTCCCAGCTCGGTCAGCATGCCCGAGGTCGGATCCGTGCTGGCCGAGGCTGCCATGGACTTCTTCAGTGGCACATCCTGGGCCCCGGCCAGGGCGCGTGTCTCGGCCAGCTCGACGATGTGCACGTCGTCGCTGAGCACCAGCGTCACCGTCGCCTCGCCCTTGTCCAGGACCCCGGTGGCGGAGGAAAGGCTGAACCCCGCCGCCTCGATGACCGGGCAGGTCCAGCCTGCCTGACGCAATTGGTTCAGGGCCCCCGCATCCAGGCTGCGGGCGGAGGTGTTCCAGGATTCGGCGGGATCCCGTTCCGGGGCGCCCTGTGCGGCGGGCGCACCGAGGAACCAGGACATCGCCGCGATCGAGCCCACCAGGGCGAAAAGCAGCAGCAACACGGCCATCGGCACCAGTCCGTTGGTGCGGGAGCGTCCGGCGCCTCGTTCCCGCGGCAACGAGTAGTGGGTGCCAAGCAGCGTCTGCGCGTTCAGCGGCACCGATGGCCCGGCCTGGGATTTCGAGACGGCCCCGGAGCCCCGCTGCATCGCTTCAAGGGCAGCCGAACACGCCGCGCAGTGCCGCACGTGCTTTTCCAGGGCGCCGGCACGGCGAGAGTCCAGCCGGCCGTCCACATATTCACCCATCCAACGCTCAAACCGATGCATGCCCTAGCGCACTCCCGGGATCGTCCGCCGGATCTTGGGCAACGCCATGGTTGCCGCGGGCCTGACGGCCGGGTTGCGGTGGGCCAACTTCTCGCGCAGCATCCCCCGGCCACGGTGGATGCGTGAACGGACCGTGCCCAGCTTCACGTTCAGGGCCTCGGAGACTTCCTCATAGGAAAGGCCCTCGAGGTCGCACAAGACCACCGCCGCCCGGAATTCGGGACTGAGCGCGTCCAGTGCCGCCTGGACGTCGACATCCAGGTTGTTGTATTCGAAGCTTCGTTCCGGGCCGGGCGAGGTACCGGGAATCTTCGCCTCGGCATCCTCTGCCAGGCCGTCGAAGCGGATCCGGGACTTGCGCCGCGCCTGGTCCAGGAACAAGTTGGTGGTGATGCGGTGCAGCCAGCCCCCGATGGTGCCGGGGGTGAAGGTGTGTAGCGAGCGGAAGACCCGCACGAATGTTTCCTGGGCCAGGTCCTCGGCGTCCTGGCGGTTCCCGGTCAAGCGATAGGCCAGGCGGTAGACCCGCGGCGAATGGTCTCTGACGATTTCGTCCCAACTTGGAACCTCGAGCTCCGCAGGCTCGTCAGGGGAGCGTACGCCGCTGGCCAAGGAGAGATTCGATGCATTCACGTCATCAAGTCTCGCGCAGGCTCCTGAGCAGAAGCTGAAAGCAAGCTGTGTCGCTTCATTGTTTTGGGTTGGCCCCTGACTGGGCCCTCGACAAGGATAGGATTGGCCTGTCGGCATCAGCAAGAAAGCCGCATCGTGCCCCTGCCGCCTCACCGGGCGGGCCACGGAACCACCCCGCAACGCACCGCTTCCGCACCTCAAAGGATTTGCCGCACACCCATGAACCTGGACATCTTTAGCAGCTGGACATACTCACAGGCCCAGGCACAGGAGGATGCGGTGCTTGAGCGTGCCCGGGAACGGGGCCGCGAGCTGGGCGTGGAATCCGTCGGAGCGGCCACGGCCAATTTCCTGACGCTCCTCGCCGCCATCTCCAAGGCCAGGAACATGGTGGAGATAGGGACCGGCGTCGGGGTCTCGGGCACCAGCCTGTTGCGCGGGGCGGGAAGACAGTCGGCGTTGACGACAATCGACATCGATGTCGACCACCTGGCCGCGGCACGTACGGCCTTCCATGACGCCGGGGTCGACAGCTCACGCACCCGGGCCATTTCCGGCCGCGCCCAGGCCGTGCTGCCCCGGCTGACCGACGGAGCCTACGACCTGGTGTTCATCGACGCGGACAAGGCGCACCTTCTGGAGTACGTCACCCAGGGCATCCGCCTGGTCAAGGTCGGCGGCTTGGTCATCGTGCACGACGCCTTCGACCAGCATCGCGTCCCCAAGCCGGCCGTGCGCCAGCCCAGCACCGTGGCCACGCGCAATGCGACCCGCCTGCTGCGTGAGGACGAACGATTCGTCAGCTCGCTGGTGCCCACCGGCCTTGGCCTGCAGCTCGCCGCCCGAATCAGCTAGCCCACCCCGGTAAGTCCAGGGAGGAACCCCTCGCCCTGGTTTCGATCGCTTCATGACGCACAGCGGGGCGGACACCTGACCAAACCGGCCAAGTCCCCGCCCCGCGACGTTCCGACCCCGAGTGCTACTCGGTGGCACCTACCAAGCAATCGCGCAGCTCGGCGGCTTCGTCGGCATTAAGTTCAACAACCAGACGTCCGCCACCGTCAATCGGTACGCGCATGATCAGGCTACGGCCTTCCTTGGTGACTTCCATCGGACCATCCCCGGTACGTGGTTTCATCGCAGCCATTAGCGCTGTTCCCTTTCATTTGAGGTAAAGGACATTTGGGCCTTCACCCGGTGGTGAGTTAATCGGCGAATCTGGTTATTCGTGATCCGCTTTCAACTTGCTACGTCCCATTATTCCGAAGAATGGCTCGTGTTGCTAATCACAGGATCTTTTCCGTGTGCCGCGATGACCTCATGCAACCGGCTTATCTCGGCCGAAAGGGCACCGAGGACCTCGTCGACCTGATCGCAGCGATATCCTCGCAGCGCCAGAGAAAAGCTCACATTCTCCACGTCTTCGGCGCTCGGCCGCTCGGGCAGGAGCACCGGAGGCAGGGTGGCCACCGGCTCGACCAGCCCGTGTATCGGGCCGCGGATCGGCTCAAAACGTTGCCCCTCCCGGCCCGCCCGGCTCCGTTTGCTCCCCACGCCCAAGCACACTGCCGCGCCAAGAATTACGATGGCGACCACCAGCAACATGTAGACCAACCCGCGCTCCTTTGCTGTTAGGGATCAGTGACAGAGATTTAATCGGCCGCGACAAAGCCACTGGGCCGGGCCGATTCGACGACGATATCCACGGCTTCTTCGATATCGTCGGTTACGCGGATTAAGTCCAGATCGGAAACGGAAATGGCACCGCCTTCGGCAACGGTGTTTCGAAGCCATTCCAGAAGCGGGGTCCAATACGCGATGCCTACCAAAACAATGGGGAATCCTGTGACCTTTTCGGTCTGCACCAGGGTCAGCGCCTCAAAGAGTTCATCCAATGTTCCGTAACCGCCAGGCAAGACGATAAATCCTTGGGAGTACTTGACGAACATCGTCTTCCTGGCGAAGAAGTACCGGAAATTGATACCCAGGTCCACCCACTCGTTGAGCCCGGTTTCGAATGGAAGCTCGATGCCCAGTCCGACCGAGATGCCGCCTGCGGCCACTGCGCCCTTGTTAGCGGCCTCCATGGCCCCGGGTCCACCACCGGTTATCACAGCCACCCCGGCGGCGGCAATGAGCTCGCCGATCTTTTCGGCCTGCACGTAGCGTTCCGATCCGCGCGGAGTACGGGCGGAACCGAACACGCTGATTGCCGGTCCCAGCCCGGCAAGGGCTCCGAAGCCCTCAACGAATTCACTCTGGATGCGCAGGACCCGCCACGGATCGGAATGGGTGAAATCCTGGTCCTCACGCGTATCGAGCAGGTAGGCGTCCGACTGCTCGGTTTTGGCCTGCGAGCGGCGCAACACAACCGAGCCCTTTCGGCGTGCCGGGTCGGGCAGGGAATCAAAGCTCTTGGAGTGCGAATTCTGGCGATGCATGCCCTCCACTGTAGTGGCAATACCCGCTCCCACTGGCCGCGTCATGACGCTTTTAGGCAAAGATTTGGCATCGACTGGCCAAATCATGGTCGTGAAGCGCGTCACTTCGGATAGGGTTCTTGTCATGAGCACTGATTCCCACTCGAATAGCGCTAAGTCGGACCTGACTCCCATTGTCAAGCTCTCCGCGGTGAATAAGCACTATGGCCAACTCCATGTTCTACAGAACATCAACCTTGAAGTCAGCAAGGGTGAGGTCGTCGTCGTTCTGGGCCCATCCGGCTCGGGCAAGTCGACGCTATGCCGCACCATCAACCGCCTCGAAACCATCGATACCGGAACCATTGAAATCGATGGCAAGGTGTTGCCTGAGGAAGGCAAAATGCTGGCCAAACTCCGTGCCGATGTCGGCATGGTATTCCAGTCATTTAATCTTTTCGCACACAAATCCATTTTGGAAAATGTCACTCTGGGCCCGATCAAGGCCAAGGGCATGAAAAAGGCGGATGCCGACAAACTCGCAATGTCATTGTTGGAGCGAGTTGGCGTTGCCAACCAGAAGGACAAGCTCCCGGCCCAACTTTCCGGCGGACAGCAGCAACGCGTGGCCATTGCCCGTGCCTTGGCCATGCGCCCGAAGGTCATGCTCTTTGACGAGCCGACCTCCGCCTTGGACCCGGAAATGATCAACGAGGTCCTTGACACCATGATTGGCCTGGCCAAGGAAGGCATGACCATGATCGTGATCACCCACGAGATGGGCTTCGCCCGCAAGGCCGCCGACCGAGTCATCTTCATGGCCGATGGCCAGATCGTCGAGGAATCCACGCCCGACCAGTTCTTCACCAACCCGAAGAGCTCACGGGCCAAGGATTTCCTCGGCAAACTCATCACGCACTAAAGCCATCCCACGACGATCTTAGTTCGATGGATGAGAACCTCGCTCTCATCCTTGATCACAACAAGGAGAAACGATGCGTAAGTCTCGCATTTCAGCAGTAGCAGCCATGGCAGCGGCCGCGGCATTGGCACTCACCGGCTGTGGCGGTTCCGGTGGAGGAACTGGCGACGGTGATACCGTCAAGATCGGCATCAAGTTCGACCAGCCAGGACTCGGGTTCAAGGACGGCGAAACGTACAAGGGCTTCGACGTCGATGTTGCCAAGTACGTCGCCAACGAACTCGGCTTCACCGAAGACAAGATCGAATGGGTCTCCGCCCCGTCGGCCAACCGCGAAACCCTGCTGGAAACCAAGCAGGTCGACATGATCTTCGCGACCTATTCCATCACCGACACCCGCAAGGAGCGCGTCGCCTTCGCCGGACCGTACTTCGTGGCCGGCCAGGACCTGTTGGTCCGCCAGGACGACACCTCCATCACCGGCCCGGAAACCCTGACCGGCAAGAAGCTTTGCTCCGTGACCGGATCGACGTCGGCCAAGAAGGTTTCCGATTCCTACCCCGGCGTGAGCCTGGTTGAGCAGGGCGGCTACGCCGACTGCCTGGGCCTGCTGGAAACCGGCGGCATCGACGCCGTCACCACCGATGACATCATCCTGGCCGGCCTGGCTGCAACCGAGGCCAACAAGGGCAAGTTCAAGGTCGTGGGCAACACATTCTCCGAGGAGAAGTACGGGGTTGGCCTGAGCAAGGACGCCACCACCTGCGCCGACATCAACACGGCAATCACCAAGATGGTCGACTCCGGCGAATGGGAGAAGGCGCTCCAGGCAAACACCGAGGGCACCGGCTACTCGCCCAATGCGAAGCTGAACCCCCCGAAGCCCGAGGCCTGCGCCTAGCCGCTGACCGATTCTCCATGGGACCCATCCGGCGCGCGATCCGCTCCGGGTGGGTCCCGCACCAATCGCACCCTAAAGGAGTAAGCCATGCAAGGCTACCTTTCCCTGTGGGATGAATACGGCGGACAAATGATGTCCGCCTTCTGGGGCAACCTGCAGCTGACTTTTTGGGCAGCCATCGGGTCGTTGGTCCTGGGCACGATCCTGGCACTGATGCGTATTTCGCCGGTGCCCAGCTTCCGCGCCTTCGGCACCTCGTACGTGAACATTTTCCGCAACACCCCGCTGACCATCATCATGGCCTTTGGCGTGCTGGTGTTGTTCGGCGTGTTCCAGGTCCAGTTCAGCTCGGATTTCAATCTCAACTTCTTCCAGATCGCCATCCTCGGACTGACGATCTACCATTCCGCATTCGTGTGCGAGGCCATCCGTTCGGGCGTCAACACCGTGCCCCTGGGACAGGCCGAGGCGGCCCGAGCCATCGGCTTGAGCTTCATGCCCGCCGCCCGCTTGGTCATCCTGCCGCAGGCCTTCCGCGGAGCCATCGCCCCGCTGGGCAACGTCCTGATCGCGCTGATCAAGAACACCACTGTGGCCGTGGCCGGTTCGGTGGCCGAGATCTCGGGACTCATGAAAACCATGCTGGAGTTCCGTGCCGATGTGGGAATCCTGATCTTCCTCACGATCGCCGTGTTCTTCGTGATCGTCGTGATCCCCGTCGGCCTGCTCACCACGTACCTATCCAAGAAGTTGGCGGTGGCACGATGAAAGTCTCCGAATCCGTACTCTTTGACGCCCCCGGGCCCAAGGCGCGGCGCCGAGTCGTCGTCATCAACGTCATCGGCGTGCTGCTGGCAATCGTACTGGTCTACTACCTGTACAAGGTCCTGAACGATGCCGGCCAGCTGACTGCCGAGAAGTGGTCGGTGTTCGGCGAGGGCTCCATCTGGCAGAACTACCTGCTGCCGGGCCTGCTGAACACCCTGAGGGCGGCGGCGGTCGCCATCGTCACCTCGCTGGTCTTCGGATTCATCTTCGGCATCGGGCGGCTGTCCACCAACAAGGTGGTCAACTGGATCAGCTCCATCGTCGTGGAATTCTTCCGCGCGGTGCCAGTGCTGCTGATGATGATCTTCCTCTGGATCATCCTGGCGCGCTCCGGGATCGTGGCCCCCAGCGACTCGCCATTCGTCGCGGTGGTCGTGGGCTTGACCCTGTACAACGGCTCGATCGTGGCGGAATTGATTCGCTCCGGCGTCTTCGGCCTTCCCAAGGGCCAGCGCGAGGCGGGCATTGCCATTGGCCTGACGCGAGGGCAGTCGCTGCGCAACGTCGAGATCCCGCAGGCACTCATCGCGATGTTGCCGGCGCTGATCGGCCAGTTCGTGGTCATTTTGAAGGACTCCGCACTGGGGTACATCATCAACTTCAACGAGCTGCTCTTCAACGCCAGGCTCGTCGGCACCGGCAACGCGAACGTGTTGCAGGGGCTCGTGGTTGCGGCCGCCATCTTCATCCTGATCAACTTCGCGCTCTCGAAGTTGGCCTCCGTGGTTGCCCGCCGGCTCAGCAGCCGCGGCATCAGCGCGGGCAAGCCCATGGACCCGGCGGTCCCCGTCGTGGTCGCGGACCTGAACACCAAGGTGCCCGGCAGTTCGGTCCCGTAAGCCAACCGAGGTTCCCCGGACCGGCAAGGGCCGGGCGGCAGTCGGTCTCGTATTCCACGAGACTCCGACTGCCGCCCGGCCCTTTGGCTTTGGTGCGCGGCTCTGGAAGGCGTTCCGGCTAGACGCCGGTGCCGCGAGGGGCGGTGGGTTCCCCGCCCAGCCAGCGACGCAGCGCTCCCAGGCAGTCGTGGATGGCGGTACGGGTGACGTGTTCGTCGTCCGAGTGCGCCAGCAGCGCATCGCCCGGGCCGAAGTTCACCGCCGGAATCCCCAGCTCCGAGAAGCGGGCGACATCCGTCCATCCGAACTTGGGCTTCGGCGTCTGCCCCACCGCGGCCACGAAGGAGGCGGCTGCCGGGTGCCGCAGCCCGGGCCGGGCACCGCCGGCGCCGTCGGTGCGGACGATCTCGAATCCCTCGAAGAGCTCGAACACGTGCGCTTCGGCGGCCGCCACGTCCTTGTCCGGCGCGAAGCGGTAGTTGACCTCGACCTCGCAGTAGTCCGGGATGACGTTGCCGGCGATGCCGCCGTTGATGCGCACCGCATTGAGCGATTCACGGTACTGCAGCCCGTCGACGTCCACGGTCCGCGGCTCGTAGTCGGCCAGGATCCGCAGGATGGGCGCCGCGGCGTGGATGGCGTTCTCGCCCATCCAGGCGCGCGCCGAGTGCGCCGCGACGCCGCGGGTGCGCACCTTGTAGCGGCTGGTGCCGTTGCAGCCGCCCTCAACCGTGCCGTTGGTGGGTTCGAGCAGGATGGCGAAGTCGCCGCCCAGCAGTTCGGGGCAGTTGCGGAAGAGTCGTCCCAGGCCCGACTTGGAGCCCTCGACCTCCTCGTGGTCGTAGAAGATGAAGGTGACGTCCCGGTTCGGGTCCTGCAGCGTGGCCGCCAGGGCCAGCTGGACCGCCACCCCGCCCTTCATGTCCGTGGCCCCGCGCCCGTAGAGCGTCTCGCCGTCCCAGCTCACCGGCACGGTTCCCCGCGCCCCGGGCGTCGTGGGCAGCGGGACGGTGTCCAGGTGACCTGCCAGGATCACCCGCTCCGCGCGGCCCAGCTGCGTGCGCGCCACGATCGCGTCGCCATCGCGGTGCACCTCCAGCCCCGGGATCCGGCGCAGGGCGGACTCGATGGCGTCGGCCAGGGCCCGCTCGTTGCCGGAGACGGATTCGACGTCCATCAGGCGGGCGGTCAGGTCGGCAACGTCTTCGCGCAGGTCCAGGTCGATGGACGCGGGCGTGGCGGGGGAAGCGGGGCTGGGTTTGCTGTGCACAATCCAAGGTTAGTACCGGTGCCCGCGCTAGGATTGATTCATGACTCCGGTAGACACCCACGCAACGCCCGCCTCCACCCACGACCTCAGGATCGCCTCGGCCCACGGCCTGGCCACCTACGCCGCCGACGGCACGGTCCTGGACGCCTGGTTCCCGGCACCGGTGGTCGGTGTCCTGGAAAAGGCCGCGAAGATCTCCGGGGACCTGGCCGCCGCCGCGCGCGACGATGCCGAGCGCGGCACCACGCAGTCGGTGATTGCGCTGGAGATCAACCTCGACGTAGCCCCCGCGGACACCGCGGACGTCTGGCTGCGCCTGCACCTGCTCTCCCACCGCCTGGTGGAACCGAACCACGTCAACCTCGACGGGGCCTTCGGCCTGCTGCAGAACGTCGTGTGGACCAACTTCGGCCCCTGCGCCGTGGTCGACTTCGAAAGCACACGCCTGCGCCTGCGCTCACGCGGGACGCTGACCGTGTACGGGGTCGACAAGTTCCCCCGAATGCTTGACTACGTTGTTCCCGCCGGCGTGCGCGTTGCCGACGGCGGCCGCGTCCGCCTCGGCGCGCACCTGGCGCCGGGCACCACCGTCATGCACGAGGGCTTCGTGAACTTCAACGCCGGCACCCTGGGCGCCTCCATGGTCGAGGGCCGGATCTCCGCCTCGGTCGTGGTGGGCAATGGCTCGGACGTGGGCGGCGGTGCCTCCATCATGGGCACCCTCTCCGGCGGCGGCAAGGAAAAGATCGTCATCGGCGAACGCGTGCTGCTCGGCGCGAACTCCGGCGTGGGGATTTCCATCGGCGACGACTCGGTCGTCGAGGCCGGGCTCTATGTCACCGCCGGCACCCGCGTCCAGCTCGGGGACCAGGTGGTCAAGGCCGTGGAACTCTCCGGCGTTTCCAACCTGCTCTTCCGCCGCAATTCGCTCACCGGTGCCGTGGAGGCGCTGCCGCGGGCCGGCCAGCACGTCGAATTGAACAGCGTCCTGCATGCCAACTGACGCACACCAACGCGTTCTCGCGTTGGGCTCGCGGCGTGCCGACCACCACCACGGTCGGCACCGCGGGCCCCGACGCTGGGGCCGCACCCTGCTGGCCCTGGTGCTTGCCCTGGGGCTCATCGGGGGTGGGCTCTACGCGGCGGTGAACTTCATCGGGATCGATGCCACGGTGGTGCGGCAGAAGTGCACCGCACTGGTTGGCTCGACGCTGCACACCCTGAGCCCAGATCAGACCTCCAATGCCGCGGTGATCGCCGCGGTGGCCGGCAAGCGCGGGATGCCCACGCGTGCCGCCACCATCGGGATCGCCACCTCGATGCAAGAGTCCAAGCTCACCAACATCGACTACGGCGACAACGCAGGTCCGGATTCCCGGGGGCTGTTCCAGCAGCGGCCCTCCATGGGCTGGGGCACCGAGGCCCAGGTCCAGGACCCCGTCTATGCGGCGAACCGCTTCTTCCAGGAGCTGGAGACCTTCGACTACCAGTCCATGGCATTGACCGATGCGGCGCAGAAGGTCCAGCGCTCGGCCTACCCCGGGGCCTACGCCCAGCACGAGGAGAAGGCAAGCGCCTTTGCCTCGGCGTTGACCGGCGCCTCCCCCTCGACGCTCAACTGCACGCTGCGCCCGGCGGAGGCAGCCGGTTCGGCCGAGGTGGTGGCCGCCGACCTGCTGGAAGCCACCGGCAAGGACGCCAAGGGCATCTCCGGAAACCGCGTGCGGATCCCGGTGCGCGGGCAGCAGGGCTGGGCCATCGCCCAGTGGGCCGTGGCCAACGCGCAGAAGCACAACACGGAGTCGGTCTCCTATGCCGGTCTGGTGTGGAACCGCTCCGAGGGCCGCTGGGTGCCCGCGGCCACCACTGACGGCTACGTCATCATCTCCCTGGCCGGTTCCCCTCAGTGAGGCCGAACCGGCGCTGCTAGGTCAAGAGGTCGATGATGGGCTGCAGGTAGCTGCGGAAAAGCGTCGCATCGCGCATCAGTTCCTGGCTCAGGATCACCGTGTTCGGTTCCACGAACCAGGCACGGCGTTCGGACAGCGGAAGCTCGACCAGCTTCAGGTGCAGGTCCTCGACGTTCCTGCCCTCCAGCTCGCGTTCGGCAAAGAGGCGCGCCAAGAGCTCCAGGCGCTCCTTGGTGTTGTCCAGGCAGTACGCCCGGTACTCCCCCATCCTGTTCTGCGTCCAGGTGTAGGCGTTGCCGTAATGGGCGCGCAACAGGTGCTGCAGGCTCGGTGAATCCGAGAAGCACGCAAAGTCGGGCTCGGCGTCGCTGTCGATGGTCGGCTGGCTGTCGGAGAGGATCCGTTCCCACCAACTCTGCCATTCCTGGCGCAGCTCCCCGGCGGCATCCAGGGCAAGTTCGCGCGCGGCAGCCGGCTTGACCCGGGGACTGAGCGGCGCCAGGGACATGGCTCCCACTGGCTCGATGGCAGCCAGATCCCGGAAATAAAGCGCCAGCAACATCTCCTTGTCGATATCGGCCGAAACCTTCCAACCTGAACCAGACTCCAGCACCATCTGTGCACACCCGTTTCCTTGAAATCGCTCGCCTATCTCAAGGATAAGCCCGGAATCGCACAAATGCCCCGAAAATCCGGGGAACCGGTGGTGCGGGCCGGGCACGCGAAAGGGTGCCGGTGTCGCTGCAGGAGCCTGGCTCCTTCAACCACACCGACACCCTTCGGGATGCAGTGCTGCCGGTTGCACGCCGCCGGAATCTTCCCGACGACGGCTCCGGACGGTCCTAGCTGTTCGGGTAGCTGCGCTCGGACTCGCCGACGTAGAGCTGGCGCGGACGCCCGATCTTCATTTCCGGGTCCTGCAGCATCTCGCGGTACTGGGCGATCCAGCCCGGCAGGCGGCCGATGGCGAAGAGCACGGTGAACATCTTCTCCGGGAAGCCCATGGCCTTGTAGATCAGGCCGGTGTAGAAGTCGACGTTCGGGTAGAGCTTGCGCGAGATGAAGTAGTCGTCGTTCAGCGCGCGCTCTTCCAGGGACATCGCGATGTCCAGCAGCTCGTCGTTGCCGCCGAGCTTGGAGAGGATCTCGTGGGCCGTGTTCTTGATGATCTTGGCGCGCGGATCGTAGTTCTTGTAGACGCGGTGCCCGAAGCCCATGAGGCGGACGCCGTCTTCCTTGTTCTTGACCTTCTCCATGAAGTCGGCCGGCTTCAGGCCGTCGTTCTGGATCTGGCGCAGCATCTTCAGCACGGCTTCGTTGGCGCCGCCGTGGGCGGGGCCGAAGAGGGCGTTGATGCCGGCGGAGACCGAGGCGAACATGTTCGCGTTCGAGGAACCGACCAGGCGCACCGTGGAGGTGGAGCAGTTCTGCTCGTGGTCCGCGTGCAGGATCAGCAGCTGGTCCAGCGCCTTGACCATGACCGGGTCCATGTCATACGGTTCGGCGGCCAGGCCGAAGCTCAGGCGCATGAAGTTCTCGACCAGGTTCATCGAGTTGTCCGGGTAGAGCAGTGCCTGGCCGATGGACTTCTTGTGCGCGTAGGCGGCAAGCACCGGCATCTTGGCCAACAGGCGGATGGTCGAGAGCTCGACCTGCTCCTCGTTGAACGGGTCCAGCGAGTCCTGGTACCAGGTGGACAGGGCCGACACTGCCGATGAGAGCACCGGCATCGGGTGCGCGTCGCGCGGGAAGCCGCCGAAGAAGCCCTTGAGCTCCTCGTGCAGCAGGGTGTGCCGGCGGATCTTCTGGTCGAATTCCTCCAGCTCGGTGGCCGAGGGCAGGTTGCCGTAGATCAGCAGGTAGCTGGTCTCCAGGAAGCTGGACTTCTCGGCGAGCTGCTCGATCGGGTAGCCGCGGTAGCGCAGGATGCCCGCGTCGCCGTCGATAAAGGTGATCGCGGACTTTGTCGCCGCGGTGTTCATGAAGCCGGGGTCGTACGTCACGCCGCCTGTCGCCTTCAACAGGGGTGCGATGTTAAAGCCGTTGTTGCCTTCTACCGCGGGCACAACAGGGAGTTCGATGTTGTTGCCGCCGAAGCTGAGCTGAGCAGAATTGTTATCCGTCATTGTCTCTCCTAACCGGAATGCAGATGAATCCGATGGTCAGTAATCACTGTCACGCTACCGTTTAGGAGGCGATTGACACCAATTGGTTGGTCACGTTTGGGTTTCAGACTGCCGCATTCAACCGTTCGACGGCGCATCGGATGCGTTCGTCGCTGGCAGTCAGCGCGATCCTCACAAAGTTCTCCCCGGCCGTCCCGTAGAAGGCTCCGGGCCCGGCCACGATGCCCAGATCGGCAAGCCGGCCGATGGTCATCCAGCAGTCCTCGTCCGCGGTGCACCACAGGTACAGCCCGCCAACCGAGTCCACGATGCGCAAGCCGAATGCCCCGAGGGCCGGAACGAGCGCCTCCCGGCGTGCCCGGTACAAATCTTTTTGCACCTTGACGTGCTCGTCGTCGTTCAGGGCAGCAATCATGGCGGACTGAACCGGGGCCGGCACGATCATGCCCGCGTGCTTGCGGTTGTTGACCAGGGCGGGCATCAGGTTCGGCGCCCCGGCCACGAAGGCGGCGCGGTACCCGGCGACGTTCGACTGCTTGGAAAGGGAGTACACGGCCAGCAGGTCCGTGAAGTCCCCGCCGCAGACCGATTCGTGAAGGATGCTCGGGACCCCGGCCTCGTGTTCGCCCCAGCCGAGCTCGGCGTAACATTCGTCCGAGGCCACCACCGCGCCCAGCGAGCGGGCGTCGTCGACCAGCGCCTTGAGCTCCGCGCCCCCGCGGACGATGCCCGTGGGGTTGCCCGGCGAGTTGACCCAGACGAGCTTCACGCGGGCACGGTCGGCCTCCGAGAGCTCTTCCAGCGAATCCGCGGCGATCGAGTCCGCCCCGGCCAATTGCGCACCGATGTCGTAGGTGGGGTAGGCCACGAGCGGGCGGACCACCAGGTCCCCGGAGCCCAGGCCCAGCAGCAACGGCAGCCAGGCCACCAGCTCCTTGGACCCGACGGTCGGCATGACGTCGTCGGCGACCAGGCCGCGCACATCGCGCCGCCGTTCAAACCAGTGCACGATGGCCTCGCGCAGCTGCGGCGTGCCGTGGGTGGTGGGATAGCCCGGGGCGTTTGCGCCCTCGCGCAGGGCCCGGACGATGATCTCGGGGGTCGGGTCCACGGGGGTGCCGATGGAAAGGTTCACGGCCCCGCCCTCGTGCTCGGCGGCGCGGGCCGCGTAGGGAGCAAGGGCATTCCACGGGTAGTCAGGAAGCGTCAGCATGGTGGTGGCGATCAGTCCTGGACTTGTGGCGGCAGGACGGAAATGATCGGGTGGTCGATGCCCATGTTGCCCAGCTTGGCCGCGCCGCCCGGGGAACCGACCTCGTCGAAGAACTCCACGTTGGCCTTGTAGTACTCGGCCCACTGGTCGGGGACATCGTCCTCGTAGTAAATGGCCTCCACCGGGCACACCGGTTCGCAGGCGCCGCAGTCAACGCATTCATCGGGGTGGATGTACAGCGAGCGTTCGCCTTCGTAGATGCAATCCACGGGGCATTCCTCGATGCACGCCTTGTCTTTGACGTCGACGCACGGCTGGGCGATGATGTAGGTCACGGTACCCGGGGCCTTCCTTTACAACGGATCATGAACTGTCTGGTCATGCGGCACGCGGCTATGCATGCTCTCCAATAGCTTAGTCCCGTTGGGGCCGCTTTGCCTGGTCTAACGGCGCTCCCGCCATGAATGTGGCTTCGCACACATCCCTCTCTGACTCACGGTGTCATGTTACGGCCCGGCCTAGACTCAAGACATGGATCCGGATCTCTTCACCACGATTCCCTCGGGCACCCGCGTGGTCATTCGCTATCGCCTGGCACCCGACGAGCAGGGAAGCGCCGGCGAGCGGCTGTCCGATGCCCTGGGCAACGTGCAGTCGGTGACCGAGACCCACGTGGTCCTCGAAACGCGCGGCGGCATGGTCTCCATCGACCGCGCCGGAATCACCCACGCCAAGGCCGTCCCTCCCCCGCCGGCCCGGCGGCCCCGGCGCTGACCGGCCGGCAGACAGCCACACGCCGAGCGATTTGAAAGTTTCAATCAGTGGCGTGATTTCCCGTATGCTGAAACCATGGCCACAGATGAAGAGGTACAGGCCCGTGCCAGGGCGTTGAGCTCCCCGCTCCGTCTTCGCATCCTGCGACTTTGCTTGCACGAATCGCGTACCAACAAGGAAATAGCGGACATGCTGGACATCAATCCGGCGACCTCGCTCCACCACGTGCGCACCCTGCTCTCCAACGGATTCCTTGCCGCCGAGGAGACGCGCCGGGGGAACCGCGGTGCCAAGGAAGTGCCCTACCGCAGCACGAAGCTCTCCTGGGGGACCAAGCTGCCGGATGCCGCCCCCCTGCTCGTTGACACGTTCCTCCAGGAAATCGACGGCCTGGCCCCGCAGGAAATCCAGGTCATGCGCGTGGGCCTGAAGCTCAGCGAGGCCACGCAGAAGGAGATGATGTCACGCATCCACGCGGTCATCGAGGACTACGCCATGCGCGATGCGGAGCACGACGGGGTGGCCACTTCCCTCTTCCTGGCACATCACCTGGACATGAAGTCGTCCAAGAAGGCCACCGGCGCGGCCTAACCCCCCGCCAACCAATGACAGGACCCCGCAGAGCGTGCTCTGGCGGGGTCCTGTCATATATGTCTTGGTGTTGCGTTGGGTGAAGGCCATATCGGCCCGCACCCGGGATCAGCCGCGGGTACGTGCTGCGGCGCGCAATTGCCGGGAGACCAGCAGGATCGACACGATGACCGGGACGATGATGCCGTACACCCACATTCCCCCGGCCAGCGCCGGGCCCGGAAGCATCTCGATGAACTGGGTGGAGACGATCATCTGGTTGTTCGTGTCGGTCGAGATCAATGCCACGAACACGTACGTTGCCAAGCCGGTGAGCGCGCTGACCCACAGTTTGCCGCGCAGCAGCCCCACCCAATAGGTCAGGGCCCCGGTCAGCAGCAGCGCCAGGGCGGCGCCCCAGGGAATCGGGATGTCCCCCGCATAGCCCAACGAGGCATGCAGGATTGTTCCCACCACGGCGGCAAGCGCCCCGGCCGCCAATGCGGCCAGGACGCTGCCCAACGTGGAGGCGGTTACGCCATTCGCCTTGTTAGGACTTTGCCCGGGCACGGTTGGCCTTGGCGCGGTCGCCGGCGTTCAGGATGAGCTTACGGATACGGATTGCCTCCGGGGTAACCTCAACGCACTCGTCTTCGCGGGCGAATTCGAGGGACTCTTCCAGAGTCAGGTTGCGCGGCGGGGTCATGTTCTCGAAGGTGTCCGAGGAAGCCGCACGCATGTTGGTGAGCTGCTTTTCGCGGGTGATGTTCACGTCCATGTCATCGGCGCGTGAGTTCTCGCCGACGATCATGCCCTCGTAGACCTCGGAGGTCGGTGCCACGAAGAAGGACATGCGCTCCTGCAGCTTGATCATCGCGAACGGGGTGACGACGCCGGAGCGGTCAGCCACGATCGAACCGTTGGTGCGGTATTCGATCGGGCCGGCCCATGGCTCGTAGCCCTCGGCCAACGAAGCGGCAATGCCCGCACCGCGGGTGTCGGTGAGGAAGCGGGTACGGAAGCCGATCAGGCCACGTGCCGGAACCATGAACTCCATGCGGCACCAGCCGGTGCCGTGGTTGGCCATGTTGGTCATGCGGCCCTTGCGGGCAGCCATCAGCTGGGTCACTGCGCCGAGGAATTCCTCGGGTACGTCGATGGTCATGTGCTCCATCGGCTCGTGAAGCTTTCCATCAATCTGCTTGGTAACTACCTGCGGCTTGCCCACGGTCAGCTCGAAGCCTTCGCGACGCATCTGCTCGACGAGGATTGCCAGTGCCAGTTCGCCACGGCCCTGGACTTCCCAGGCGTCGGGACGCTCGGTCGGCAGGATGTTCAGCGAAACGTTACCGATCAGTTCCTTGTCAAGGCGATCCTTGACCTGGCGTGCGGTGACCTTGGCGCCCTTGACCTTGCCGGCCAGCGGCGAGGTGTTGATACCGATGGTCATGGAGATGGCCGGCGGGTCGACGGTGATCAGCGGCAACGGCTTCGGGTTCTCGATGTCGGTGAGGGTCTCGCCGATCATGATGTCTTCGATGCCTGCAACTGCGACGATCTCGCCCGGTCCGGCGGACTCGGCCGGAACACGGGTCAGGCCCTTGGTGGCCAGCAGTTCGGTGATCTTCACGGTCTTCAGCTCGCCGTCCTGGCGGGCCCAAGCAACCTGCTGGCCCTTGCGCAGGGTGCCGTTGAAGATGCGCATGAGCGCCAGGCGGCCCAGGAACGGGGAGGCGTCAAGGTTGGTGACGTGTGCCTGAAGGACTTCGCCCTCGGTGTAGGTCGGGGCCGGAACGTGCTTGATGATGGTCTCGAACAGCGGCTCGAGGTCCTCGTTGTCCGGCATGGTGCCGTCGGCGGGCTGGTTCACCGAGGCGAAGCCGGCCTTGCCCGAGGCGAAGACGATCGGGACGTTCAGGATCTTGTCCAGGTCCAGGTCCGGGGCTTCGTCGGCCAGGTCCGAAGCCAGGCCCAAGAGCAGGTCCATGGAGTCGGAGACGACGCCGTCGATGCGGGCATCGGGACGGTCGGTCTTGTTGACCACGATGATGACCGGCAGGTTGGCAACGAGTGCCTTGCGCAGCACGAAGCGGGTCTGCGGCAGCGGACCTTCCGAGGCATCCACGAGCAGCACAACGCCGTCGACCATGGACAGGCCGCGCTCGACCTCGCCACCGAAGTCGGCGTGGCCGGGGGTGTCGATGATGTTCATGGTCATGTTGTGGCCGTTGGCGGCCGGGCCGTTGTAGAACACGGTGGTGTTCTTGGCCAGGATGGTGATGCCCTTTTCGCGTTCCAGCTCGCCAGAGTCCATCACGCGGTCTTCGGTTTCACCGTGGCTGTCGAAGGCACCGGTCTGCTGGAGCATTGCGTTGACCAAGGTGGTCTTGCCGTGGTCAACGTGCGCAACGATGGCTACGTTGCGCAGGTCTTCACGAGCGATGATGGTGGTATCTGACATGCGAAAAGGCTCACTTCTTCTAGAGAATTTGGGTCTCGGGGGTCGGGGCCACGACTGACCCAATTAACCATTCTAGTCCTAATGGGAAATCTGGTGTGAAACGTGCCTTATCTCACGCATGAACACTTGGTCGTGCTGACCCGTGCGGGCCGGCCCCGCGGCTCCCGCAGCGACAGATATCTGTCGCGCGCCGCCTGCCCGGCCCCTCCGCCAGCCATCCACCGCGGAGCGCTTCCCGGCAAAGAAACAGGGCAGTTTCAGGAGTGTTCCCGAAACCGCCCTGCCTGCCGCCACGCCGTGAAACCGGCGTTGCAGTCACTTGTTGTTGGTGCCTAACCCATCGGGTTCACTGGCCCGGCGTGTGCCGGGGGTGCCGGTGGCGGCTGCTTATTCTCCAGCTTCTGCAACGACCGGGCGGCAACTTCGCGCCCTCCCAGCCCGTAGGCGAGTGCCGCGGCCAGTGCACCGCCGATCACCACTGCGCCGAAGGCCATGTTGATGATGGAGTCAGCGATACCCATGTACTTCAGGCCCATCGCGATGAACAGCGCGATCGTGGCCCAGCGGATCACCGTGGCCGCCGTTCCCGGGCCGACGATCGAGACCACGATGTTGGCGATCAGGAACCCCGCGGCGATGATCAAGCCGCCGAAGAGGACGCTGCCACCCAGTGCCAGGATTTGGTTTAGGATGTTGGTGACTTCCGGGAAGTTCAGCTGACGCGCCGCCATGATGCCGAAGAACAACATGATGGCGATCTTCACCAGCAACGCAATGATGGCCGAAGCGCTCCTGTCGGCAGGGACGATGCCCCACTTGTGCACTACCGAATCGGTGCCGATTCCCTGCAGCGTGCTTTCCAGGATCGTTCCGACAAATTTGGCGATGACGAAGCCGATGGCCAGCAAGATCAATGCAGCGATGATTTGCGGGATCGCATTCATGATCATCGTCAGCATCTGCTGGGCGGGATCGGAGATCGCGGCGATGCCCAGCACCTGCAAGGCACTGATGCCCACCACGATCACGATGATTGCGAAGAGCAGGTTTCCGATGATGGAAATGATCTTGGCATTCTGTTCACGTGTTGCGACCGGGTCGACTTCGGTCTCCCCGTGCCTGAATCGTGCAGTGAGCCTGCTGAAGTCGACAGCGCCCAATGCCGTGGTCACCAGCTGCCGCACGATCTTGGCGATCATGTAGCCGATGAAGAAGATGATGCCCGCACCGATAAGGTTCGGGACGAAGGCCATGACCTTGCCGAGCAAATCCTGCACCGGAGCCAAGACCTCGGAGAGCGCAAAGACCTGCAAGATGGCAACTAGCCCAAAGAGCCAGATGATAAGTGCCGCAATTTTGCCGAGTGATTCCCCAAGTTGTTGTCCGTCGTTGCCCTGACGCTGCAACCCTTTAACCCGCCCCACGAGTTTTCCAATGGCCCACTTGACTACCTTGGCCAACAGCCAGGTCACCAGCAGGATTATTACGGCGATGGCGACCTTCTGCGCCATGCCGGCCCAATCAAAACTTTCCATGTTCATGAGAAATCCTTCACTTGGAGGAGTCGTGCCTGCGAACCGCTTATCCTTTCCGAATTGTGTGCTGACTATAGACAACATGTTCCGCGACACTAAAACAACCAGTGGGATCAAGGCCCGGATTCGATATCAGCGTTTGTCACGTCACAGTTCGACGGTTTCAATGCCTGTGGCATGTCAAAACGACGCATTCTATCCATCGCTTGTAATTCACACGACGCATTCAGTGTTTTTTGGCCTTCGCCGACGTCGTCACCGAATGATGGCAGCACGGGCTTTCATTTCCAGGCATCCCCCCAATGCCTGGATTTTGCGCAACCACGGGGTTTTTCGACCAACACGCTTTTTCCATCGGCGCCGCCCACCAAGACCCGACAATCGAGCGTGATCCTCGGTATGGCGGGACGACTTCCACTTATATACAACTAGAAGTTCTCTCCGGGTCGGCCGGTGCTCTCGCGGCTGCGCGCCGGAAGGCAACTTGGGCATCGCCTCGGAACGCCACCGTGTTCCGTGGTTGATCGGGACTACGGGACCTTCACTCAGGCGCACGCCGCCTCGAGTCCGGAAGGTGCTTCACGACCCCAACCGCATCAGGACGGGATGTCGACGATGACCGGCCCTGCTTCGACCGGTCCCCCGCAGCGTTCGCTTCCCCCGACACGCCGCCATTGAAGTGCGACGTCCCGTTCGACGAGCACGTGCCCCGTGGTGCCCAGCACGCGCAGCGTGAGCGTTTCCGGCGTCGACATTGCCACCGATGCCTGCCAAGTCCGCTGGTCGACGCGGGAAACGAAGAACGGCGAGGCAATCGCATGCAGCGTCGGCGTGGCGGCAGCCGGTGCCCCCGGAGCCAAGGGCCGCAACGGATCGTCGGAGTCCGGCGGAGCCGACGTGACGCACTCGCCGTCAGCACACACCCCGACGGCTGCGACATCGTGCACGGCCCCGGTGAGGCGGATGCCGACGGTGTTGATCCAGCCGATCGCCGGGCATGGCCCGGAAACTGAACACCCCGGTACGGCCAATGCCGCGAGCAGCAGGGCGGCAAGGCCGGTTGGCCTTCTCCTACGCATGCCGGCCACGCGCAGGCACCCTCATCCCGGCTTCCGGGCGAGGACGAGCGCGCCCGGGACCTCGTCGTCGGGCCGGAGGATTGATTCAGACTCGATGAGGAAACCGGCACCGCGCAACCAGTCGGACACCGTGCGCGTTTGCCGCAGGTGGGTGTCCAAGCTGATCGGCGCACCGGTGTACCCGGTCGAGGAGTGCCGGGTCCAGTCGCCGACCTTGAAGCCGACGAGAACATGGCCTCCGGGCCGCAACACGCGATGGAACTGGGCGACCACGCCCGGCATGGCCTCGTCGGGAACATGGATCGTGGACCAGAACGCGACGACGCCGGCGAGCGAACGGTCCCCCGCCTCGAGGTGCGTCATCGTGCCCTCCTCGAAGCGCAGCCCCGGGTAGTCCCGCCGCGCAATCGCCACCATCTCGGCGGAAAGGTCGATCCCGAACGCCTCGACGCCGGAGTCGTGCAAGTGCGCGGTGACGTATCCGGGCCCGCACCCGATATCCGCCACCTGCCCGCCGCCGTCGCGGCGCACCAGCTCCGCGAACAGGTCCAGATGCGCCCGCAGGTGCGGATGGGTCTCCAGGAACCCCTGCACCTCCTCGGCGTACCCGGCGGCATCGGAGTCATACGAACTCCGCGTCTCCGCGAGCCACGTGGAGGATCGGCCAGACGCCCCATTCGGTTCACGCATCAGTGTCCCTTCCCGCGATGGCGCCGCACATGGTCGACGAGTGCCGGCACGAGGGTGTCCCACACCGGCGGCTGCGCCTCGTGCCCCATGCCGTCGCCGAAGCCGTCGGCCGGAGGTGGCCGTCCTCGGTCGACTTCACACGTCAACCGTCCCGCGGCGGCATCGCCCCGTCAAGGCGGGGGGCGCGTTGACTCAGAATTAATGCTCGCGTGAGGTGGTTGACGGCCTATGCGCCATGGGCAACCATGGAAACTCCAGTTGCGTTCTTGGACCCATCATTCGATGGGGAGGAACTCGCAAGCCGTACCGTTACCACCGAGGTGTGCCCGCCATGACGACGCGTGAGGTAAACGGCGTGAGGCTCGGCATTGAGTGCTTCGGCGATTCGGCCGCGCCCCTGGTCCTGTGCGCAGGAGGCACCACCATGCTCTCCTGGCCGGACGCGCTCTGCCATTCCCTCGCGCGCGGCGGCCGGCGCGTCGTGCGCTACGACCTGCGGGACAGCGGCACATCGACCACCGGTGATCCCACGAAGCCGACATACACGCTGCGCGACCTCGCCGCCGACGCCGCGGCGCTCGCCAGCGAGCTCGATGACAGGCCCGCCCACTTGGCGGGCATCGGAGTCGGCGGAATGGTCGCCCAGATCGCTGCCCTCGACCACCCGGAGGCGTTCTCGGCGCTCACCCTCGTCGGAACGCGACCGGTCGCCCCCGGGCGGGTCGATCAGGACCTGCCCGACCACGATCAAGCGACGATGGGAAAATTGTTCTCGCGATCCGGGCCCGACTGGTCCGACCGCGACGCGGTGGCCGACTACGCGGCCGAAAGCGCGCAGATCCTCGGCAACGACCCGGCCGCGGCTCGGGCCGTCGCCGCACGCATCTGGGACCGCACACCCAGCGGGTTGCCCGCTGTGCACATGGCCAACCAGCTCGGAATCGTCTTCTCCAAGCTGGACTGCAAGCCACGCTGGCGCGAGCGCCTCGCCAGCCTCGCGCTGCCCACGCTGGTGGTACACGGCCGCCGCAACCCGTTCTTCCCGATCGGCAACGGCGAAGCGCTGGCACGGGAGATCCCCGAGGCGCGGCTCCTCGTGCTCGACGAGTCATCGACCGCGATCCCCGACTCAGCCGCCGATGAAGTCGCAGCGGCGATGCTGGAGCTTTGACCACAGCCCGACGGCTCGTTTACTGCCACCATCCGACTGGCCCACCAAGGGTTCAGCGCTGCCCCGGCGTGCATTGCTGGATCACGGCGATGGCCTCATCGACAAAGGCTTCCCGGGAGAGGTCTCCGGGACGACGAGTGCGCTGGCCGTGCCGCTGCTGGATGTTCTGCCTGATTCCGGAACCTTTGCTGGATTCCTCCATCAGGCTTTGCCCAAGGTGGCGCAGTGCGCCAGTAACGCAATGCCTTGAACCCGAATTCGACGTGACGCCAAGAGCTCCCTATCCGCATTCATCCCCGGAACCGGAATCATCACGTATTACGGCGGCCAACCACCGTGTCGATGGCAACGCCCCGGCCAACTCGTGGATGAGTTGACCGGGGCGGAAGCGCGAATAAGAAGCGGAAACGTGCTTAAACGTTGAAGCGGAATTCCACCGAGCTCTGGTATGGACCAGCCTCGACAAAAAACGGAAAACGAAAGAGACGTAGCCAACGTCTTCGAACGAGCCGAATCAAGTTGGAGAGTTCGAAGAGTTTGCGCCTCGGGACTTGCAAAGGCACGCGGCCGCGACGCTGAAGAAGCTCCTGTCCGACGAGCACGTTGAGCACGGGATGGAGCTCGACTCAGATTCCGGGATCACGAGATACCTGGGCGCAGGACGGGCGCGAATGCGTGGTGAGGTCAAGGGGATTCACCTGAAACGGCTGGCTCTGATTGCCCATCAGGTTGGCGGCATTCGGCTCGGGGGCTGGGTTCGTCGACGGCGGGTGGTTAGGCTGGGTGGATGGCGACAGTTATTCTCGTGCGGCACGGCCGTTCCACAGCCAATGCCACTGGACTGCTCGCCGGGCGGGCTGTCGGCGTCAGTCTGGACCAGATCGGGCGGGACCAGGCGGCCCTTACCGGAGACCGGCTCGCGCCCGTGCCCTTGGTCGGGGTGGTGTCGAGCCCTCTTGAGCGTTGCCAGCAGACGGCCCAGTTCATTCTGGATCGCCAGGCTGGCGCGCCGTACGCGCCAGTCGACCTCGATCTCACCGAGTGCGATTACGGCCGATGGCAGGGCCGCATGCTCAGTGATCTCACGACCGAGGATTTGTGGCCGGTTGTCCAGTCGCAACCGTCCGCTGTCGTCTTTCCGGGCGGTGAATCCCTGGCCGCGATGCAGGCCCGGTCAGTGGCAGCAATCCGCCGCCACGATGCAGCATTCGAATCCGAGCACGGGCCAGGGGCCGTGTGGGCCGCAGTGAGTCACGGTGACATCATCAAGTCAATCCTCGCTGACGCGCTAGGCATGCACCTTGACCTGTTCCAACGTATCAATGTGGGCCCCGCCTCCATATCGATCGTGCGCTATGGCGCTAGTCGGCCAAGCGTCTACGCGACCAACACCGATGCGGGTGATCTGTCGTGGTTGTCGAACGGCATCGACTCCGGCGATGCGCCGGTTGGCGGCGGTGCAGGTCAAAAGGCGCCGTGAAGCCCATGGGCCTAGAATACTGACATGCCTACACGTGTTCACGAGTTTTCCTGGCCTGATCGGGTCGTCATCGGCACCATTGGCCTTCCGGGGGCGCGTACGTTCTACCTGCAGGTGCGCGCAGGGAAGCAACTCGTGAGTATTGCCCTGGAGAAGCAGCAGTCGGCTCTGCTCGCGGAGAAGATCGACGAAATTCTCGACCAGCTCACCACCGTGGAGAACAACCCCTTCAGCATCCCCACGGGTACTCCCATTGAACTTGTCGACAATGACCCGCTCGAGTCCGTCCAGGAGCAGTTTCGCACCGGGGCCATGAGCTTGGGGTGGGACCCAACCACGGCCCAGATCGTCATTGAGGCGCACCCCATCACCGATGACGATTCCGATTCCGATGACAACGACGAATCGCTTCATGAGGACGGGGCCAACGAAGCCGAAATGCTGCGCGTGCGAATCCCGGTCGGCACCGCCCGCGCATTCGCCAAGCGCACCCGCGAGATCGTGGGTGCTGGACGTCCTCTGTGCCCGCTCTGTGGTTATCCCGTAGACGCTGACGGACACACCTGCACCCTTCCCGAAGCCTGATGCCAACGCCGGACCTAGTGGCCGCCGAGCTGACTCTCACCGGCCGTATCACGACGGCTTCAAACGCCACTTTTCTAGGCAGCATCGGCGGCGTGGTGGTGGTCTACAAACCGATAGCCGGCGAGAGTCCGCTGTGGGATTTTCCCCAGGGAACGCTGGCCCACCGGGAGGTGGCCGCCTATCTGGTCTCGCAGGCCTTCGGCTGGGGCGTCGTGCCCCGCACCTGGCTGCGCGATGGTCCGATGGGCGAAGGAATGGTGCAGCTCTGGCGGGAGCAGGATCCCGCCCAAAACGCCGTGAACTTGATCGCGGCGGACCATGTGCCGGAGTCGGGCTGGAAACATGTTCTCCAGGGACGAGATGAGAACGGACGGATGGTCGCCCTCGTTCACGAAGACTCGCCGGCGCTCAGACGCATGGCGGTGTTCGACGTCATCGTCAACAACGCCGACCGCAAAGGCGACCACATCCTTGCCATGATTGGCGGACACCGGCACGGCGTGGACCATGGACTCACCTTTCACCGCGACCACAAGCTTCGCACGGTGCTGTGGGGCTGGCGGGGCGACGCCCTGACCGCCGACGAAGAAGACGGCATAGATCGTGTCAGTGAAGGACTGCATGGTGAGCTGGGCCGAAACCTGGCAGGCTTGCTCAGCGCCGAAGAAATCGCATCGCTCGCCGCGCGCTGCGACCGGCTGCGCCTGGCAGGGCGGTTTCCGGCTCCGAGCGGTGAGATGCCGGCGGTGCCCTGGCCGCTTTTCTAAGGGAATTACGGCTACTGGCTTCGCAGTCCGTGTCACGTTGAGTCGTCCTCTAAAGGCGCGCCCGCGGGGCGGATCCAACGCCAGGCAAGAAGGATGCCTTAAGTTCTTTGGCCAATCTTGATTGCGGCCACGAGTTTGGTCACCCGTTCGGTATGCAGCGGGATGCTGGCTGCGTTGAAGCGGCAACCGCTCGGAAAAGCGCATGGCCGCCAAGAACGCATGTTCTTGGCGGCCATCGCAAAGGTTTCCAGGAGGTCAGGACCTACACATTGAAGCGGAACTCCACGACGTCGCCGTCCTTCATGATGTATTCCTTGCCCTCGATGCGGGCCTTGCCCGCGGACTTGGCGGCAGCAACCGAACCGGCCTCGACCAGGTCCTCGAAGCCAAAGACCTCTGCCTTGATGAAGCCTCGCTGGAAGTCGGTGTGGATGACGCCGGCGGCCTGCGGGGCGGTCGCGCCCTTGGGGACGGTCCAGGCGCGGGTTTCCTTCGGGCCTGCCGTGAGGTAGGTCTGCAGGCCGAGGGTGTCGAAGCCGACGCGGGCCAGCTTGTCCAGGCCGGACTCGGTGTAGCCGGCGTCCTCGAGCATCTCCTCGGCTTCTTCCTCGGTCAGCTCGGCCAGCTCGGACTCGAACTGCGCGTCAAGGAAGATGGCCTCGGCCGGTGCGACGAGGGCGGAGAGCTCCTCCTGCATGGCGGTGTTGGCCAGGCCCTCTTCGTCGGTGTTGAACACGTAGATGAACGGCTTGGTGGTCATCAGCTGCAACGGTGCCAGCTCTTCGATGTCGATTCCGGCGGCCTTGCCTGCGGCGTAGAGGGTCTTTCCCTCCTCGAGGACCTTCTGCGCGGCCTTGACCACGTCGATGAAGGAGGCCTCGATCTTCTTGGCCCGCAGTTCCTTTTCGAGGCGCGGCAGCTGGTTCTCGATGGTCTGCATGTCGGCGAGGATCAGCTCGGTGGCGATCGTCTCGATGTCCGAGGCAGGGTCGACCTTGCCGTCGACGTGGATCACGTCGGGGTCCGAGAATGCGCGCGTCACCTGGCAAATGGCCTCGGCCTCGCGGATGTTGGCCAGGAACTTGTTGCCCAGGCCTTCACCCTCGGAGGCGCCTTTGACGATGCCGGCGATGTCCACGAAGGACACCGTTGCCGGCAGGATGCGCTCGGAGCCGAAGATTCCGGCGAGCACCTTCAGGCGGGCATCGGGCAACGGCACGACACCCACATTGGGTTCGATGGTCGCGAACGGGTAGTTGGCCGCGAGGACCTGCGCGCGGGTAAGAGCATTGAACATGGTTGACTTGCCGACATTGGGCAGTCCGACGATTCCGATTGTAAGAGCCACGGGAATAGAGTCTACCGTTCAAAACCGTCGGTGCGTGCTGGGATGGTTGTCACATGGATGCATTGTTCTGGGTGGCGGCCTTCTGCTCGCTGGTTGTTGGGTTCATTCTGGGTGTCATTACGTGGTGGTTTGTGAACCGGGTGCCGAGGTCGGCCGCTCTGGCCGAGACCGGCGCGGTTCGCGACGAATTGGCGCAGACCGCGCAGTTGCTGGCCGGGGCGCAGGCCCAGGTGGCCGAACTGCGCGAGCGGGCCACCGAGGATCGGGTGCGCGGGAACGAGGACCAGTCGGTGCTCCGTGCCTTGGCACCGGTGGCCGAGCAGCTGCGACAGGTCCGCCAACAGGTCTCCACGCTGGAACGTGACCGTGTGGAGCAGTTCGGGCAGCTCAGCGAGCAACTGGTCCAGGCCGCACAAAACGATTCCGAACTATTGCGCACCACCAATTCGCTGGCCGCCGCCATGGGCAACAATGCCGCGCGCGGCACCTGGGGCGAGGCGCAATTGCGCCGGGTGGTCGAGGCCGCGGGAATGCTTGCCCACGTGGACTTCACCGAACAGTTGCGCACCTCCGAGGGATTGCGCCCCGACATGGTGGTTCGCCTGCCGGGAAACAAGACGATTGCGCTGGATTCAAAGGTCCCGCTGGCCGCCTACCTGAAGGCGCAGGAGCTCTCGGCTGCCCCGGACGCCGCTTCACGCGCCAAGGCGAAGGAGCAGATGCAGGAGCACGCAAAGGCGCTGCGCCGCCACGTCGACGCGCTGGCTGCCAAGTCCTACTGGAATGCCGTGGACGGCAGCCCCGAGCTGGTTGTGTGTTTTCTGCCCGCCGAGTCGTTCCTGGCCGACGCGCTGGGCGCGGATCCCGCGCTGCTGGACCACGCGTTCGGCAAGAACGTCGCCCTGGCGTCCCCCGCGACGCTGCTGGCCATGCTCAAGGGACTGGCGTTCGCGTGGCGGCAGGAGCTGCTGACAGAGAATGCGCGCGAGCTCTTCGTGCAGTCCCGCGAGCTGTACGAGCGGCTGGGGACCATGGGCGGCCACGTGTCGAAGCTGGGTGCCTCGTTGCGCGGAAGCGTGGAAAAGTACAACGCGTTCGTCGGTGCGCTCGAGGCCCGGGTGCTGCCCAGCGCCCGGCGCATCCGGGACCTGGATCCGGGGCTCGGTGCGGAACACGATCCGGCCGCGGCGCTGCATGGCCTACCGGTCATCGAGGCGACCCCGCG
Source organism: Paeniglutamicibacter sp. MACA_103 (assembly GCF_045798555.1). Taxonomy (NCBI): domain Bacteria; kingdom Bacillati; phylum Actinomycetota; class Actinomycetes; order Micrococcales; family Micrococcaceae; genus Paeniglutamicibacter; species Paeniglutamicibacter sp. MACA_103. Next base: position 80,739 of record NZ_JBIXLN010000022.1, read on the forward strand.
CGCGCTCGGTGCCGGTGAGCTGCTCGATGCGGCCGAGGACGCGGCGTCGGGTGTGCTGCCGTTGACGCGGCGCGACGCCCGGGACTGAGGCTTCCATCGGGCGACCGGCCCCGGGGCAAGCG